>CAYSQK010000087.1:0-7436 GCA_964433075.1 uncultured Dehalococcoidales bacterium | reverse complement strand
GTGACCGGATGAAAATCGGCGGTCAGGCTGTAACATATTTGCAGGGTCGTATAATCATATAAGTATTACAAACCGTTAAATATACTCCGTTACAGCGGCGTCGATGATGTGTCCGATTAGTATGTAATAATGACAATAATCAGGGAAAAATACCCGAATAGTAACAAAAAATCCATAATGTACTGCCAAAAAATGAATAATCAGTATAATTATCGGTTCAATATGGTATAAATGAGTGATAAAAATACACAAAAATATTATTTATTATGAATATGTTGGTATCCAGACAAAAAATATATTACTATACGCTTGATTTAGGAAGAATATCAATATCAGCTAATGGGTAATAACTCACTCAATAATGTCTATAAACAATCGAAATGCTTAGAAATATAACGGATAATACGATTTATTAGTAGGAAAAATTAACTGATAATCAGAAAATAGCATAAGAGTAGCAGATAAATCCTAAAAAGAGAGATAATTATTCAAAAGCCTGTAAACAGGTTAATACAAACCGTGAACGACCTGAAGTGAAAAATGTTTATGTAAAAGAGTCAATAAAGAATATTAAAGGCCCAATTCTTCCGCAGCGTCCTGCATAGCTTTTAGTCCGAGTTCGATGAATTCATCGAGTGTCATGTCAAGGTCACTACAGGCGGCAATCCCTTCCCTGCTCGCTCCGGCGGCAAAGCTCTTTTCCTTGAACCGTTTTCTTACCGATTTTGCTTCGACTGCTCCGAGTTTCTTTTCAGGCCTTACCAGGGCCGAAGCGGTTATCAGTCCGGTCAGTGGGTCTGCACAAAACAGCGCTTTATCCATGAGAGATTCACGCGGGCAGCCGGTAGCTTCATTGTGAGCGCGCACTGCATGGGCGATATCGTTGCTGAAACCGAGGTCGAGAATCATGTCCGAACCTGTGACAGCGTGACGGTTCATGTCACCCTCCGTAATCTCGACATCGATATCATGCATCAGTCCGGCAACTGCCCATTTTTCTTCGTCTTCGCCGCAATTTCGCGCCAGTTCTTTCATGATGGCTTCTGTGGCTATCATATGACGGATCAGGTTCTCATTTTTTACGTGTTTTCCGATTAATTCCAGCATTTCTTCACGGTTCATTGTTTCCCTCCGTCAGCAACCGGTTTGATGAGGGTAAGAACGGTCAAACCGATGATTATCATTCCCAGCATTATCAGGAAGGCAATCCGGTACCCTCCGGTAACGTCGTAAATATAACCGGAAAGCGTCATGCCTATGCTACCGCCAACAGTCCCGAAAAAGATAACGATGCCGAGAATACTGCCTTGAGCCCTCGTTCCAAAAAGCCCGGCTATCATTGGGGAGATAATCGCAAAAAACCCTCCGTGGCAGAATCCGTAAACGATTGCGAAGGCATACAGCATCCATAAACTGGAGGCGAATTGAAGCCAGGTCATACCAATTACCGCTATTATCAGACATATGACCATTGCTTTCTTGTGCCCCATTTTGTCGCCAAGAAACCCTGCTGCTAGGCGGCCGAACATACTGGTGAACCCGTACACCGAGACAATGCTGGCGGCGGCTGTTTTGGCAATCCCTATTCCTTCTGCATGCGGCACAATATGGGTCAGTGAAGTCATGCCGCAATATACCAGTATGCCGTATAACCCGCACACCATCCACATCTGTTTTGTTTTCAAGCTCTGTTTAAAGGTCAGGCCTTCTTCCGTTTCGGATACCGGTTTTTCAGATGTTACTACATCGCCGTCAGGCAGCATGCCTATTTCCCGTGGGTCTCTCTTCAGGAGTTGAGAGAGAGGAATCACAATAATCATGACAATGACCCCGAGAATCAGGTACGTCTGATTCCAGCCGAATCTCTCCAGCAGGATGCTGGAGAACACCGGTACTGCCATCATGCCGAGACCGGTACCGACTTTCATAATGCCGCTGAGCGTGCCTCGTTTTTTAATAAACCAGCGTACGACTGTTGCCAGAGGAATGACGTCAGCGGCGCTTAGACCGATGCTGGCAAGAGACAGAAAAAGGTAAATCTGCCATAATGTCCCTGCTTGCGACATCAGGAGATATCCGGCTCCAAAAAGGATTCCGGACAGGGTAAAAATCAGTCTCGGGCCGAACTTATCCGAAAGGATTCCCAAAAGGATAGCTGATACCCCCATGACGATAAAAGCAACTGAATTTGCTCCGGAAAGGACCGCCCGTGTGCAGCCGAAGACTTGTTCCAGTTCGGTGATAAAGACACCGAAGCTGTTAAAGGCACCGTGCATGGCGACCATTATCAGAAAAAAGACGCCGACGATGATATAACCGTAAAAAAATCCCGGCTTCCCTTTTTTCGTCAGCGATGCACTGTCATTTCCGGACATGGTTATTTCCCCCCTTTTTTCCCGGTGAAGTCCATGTCTTTCTTTAAAACTTCCCTGAGATACTTCCCGGTAGCCGATGATTTCACGCGGGACACTTTTTCAGGTGTTCCCTCGGTGACGATTCTCCCTCCTGAATTGCCTGCTCCCGGCCCGAGGTCGATTATGTAATCGGCACTTTTCATAACGTCGAGATGGTGCTCGATAACGACGATGGTATTTCCTGCATCGACAAGTTTATGTAAAACTCTCAGCAGTGCAGCTACATCTTCGAAAGAAAGGCCTGTCGTCGGTTCATCCAGAATGTACAGAGTTTTTCCCGTAGAGCGTTTTGAAAGCTCGGTTGCCAGCTTGACTCTCTGCGCTTCACCACCGGAAAGAGTCGTTGCAGGCTGTCCCATCCTGATATATCCTAAACCGACGTCTCTGATGGTGACCAGTTTGTTTTTAATTTGAGGAAAATTCTCAAAGAAATCCAGTGCCTGGCTGACTGTCATGTCGAGGACATCGGCAATGCTCTTCCCCCTGAACTTAATCTCGAGGGCTTCTCTGTTATACCGTTTCCCTTCGCAGACTTCGCAGGGTACGGTTACGTCAGGGAGAAACTGCATCTCAATTTGAATATAGCCGTCACCTCCGCAGGCTTCACAGCGGCCGCCCTTGACGTTGAAAGAGAACCTTCCGGGGGTGTATCCGCGGGCTCTTGCTTCAGGTACTTTGGAGAATAGTTCCCTTATATAGGTAAACGTTCCGGTGTAGGTTGCCGGATTACTGCGCGGTGTCCGCCCTATTGGTGACTGGTCGATATCGACAACCTTATCGATGTATTCGATTCCGCTTATCTCACTGAATTTCCCCGGCGGGTCTTTTGCCCGGTAGAGCGTTTTAGCCAGATGTTTGTACAATATTTCATTGACCAGACTGCTTTTACCGCTGCCCGATACGCCGGTAACACAGACAAGCTTGCCCAAAGGTATCCGGACATCGATATTTTTCAGGTTGTTTTCTCTGGCACCTTTAATGGTAATGAATTCTCCGGAACCGGAACGACGTTCTGGAGGAACAGGAATGGTTTTCCTGCCGCTCAGATACTGCCCGGTAAGCGATGTTTCAGATTTCTTGATATCCTCAATCGTTCCCTCGGCAATTATTCTCCCGCCATGTTCACCGGCACCGGGTCCGATATCAATTATGTAATCGGCAGCCTGCATCATTGCTTCATCGTGCTCAACAATCAAAATTGTATTGCCGAGATCCTTAAGACGAAGCAATGTTTGAATCAAACGGGTATCGTCAACAGGATGGAGGCCGATAGTCGGTTCGTCACAGATGTAGAGCACTCCCATGAGACCGCTGCCTATCTGAGTTGCCAGCCGAATTCGCTGCGCTTCCCCACCGCTCAGGGTTGCAGCAGGACGGTCAAGCGAAAGGTAATCGAGCCCGACATCCTGGAGGAACCCGAGCCGGGATTTGATTTCCTTGAGAATCTGCTGGGCAATGGCGATTTCGCGGTCGGTAAGAACGTGAGCCAGTATTTTGTCTGTCCATTCGAGGACACTGGTTACGGACATGGCACAGACATCCATGATGTTCAATCCGTCTATCGTGACGGCAAGTGATTCCGGTTTAAGGCGCTTTCCTCCGCAAGCAGGACAATCTTTCAGCACCATGTATTGTTCGATTCCCAGTCTTGAATAGTCAGACGAAGTGTCCTTGTACAAGCGATCGAGCCGCTGAATAACGCCTTCCATGCCGGTACCGGCAGTTCGCAGTTTACCAAAGCGGTTCCTGCGTAAAGCAGCACGAGGATTCTCACCATACAGAATCAGGTCAACGACCTTTTTCGGCAAACTGTTAACCGGCACATCAAGGCTGAAGTTATATTTATGAGCGATTTGTTCCAGATGATAATAGTACCAGGTGTGACCTTTGTAGGGATGGATTGCCCCATCACGGATCGATAATTCCCTGTCGGGAATAATCAGGTCCGGATCAAGCTCCTGGCGGTAGCCCAGTCCTGTACACTCGGGACAGGCTCCGTGGGGATTATTGAAACTGAAGTTTCGCGGTTCCAGTTCTCCAAAGCTCAGCCCGCAGTATACGCAGGCAAAATGCTCGGAATACAGCATCTCTTCGCCATCGATTATTGAAACAAGGACGACGCCGTTTCCGAGTTTAAGGGCTGTTTCTACCGAATCAGCAATACGCCCCTGGCTGTCGCTCTGACCGATAATAAGCCTGTCAACGACGACTTCGATAGTGTGTTTTTTGTTTTTATCGAGCTGGATTTCGTCAGTCAATTCCCGTATCGTTCCATCGACCCGCACACGCGCATATCCGGATTTGCGCAAATCCTCAAATACGGAAATATACTCACCTTTACGGTCGGTAATGAGCGGGGCTATTATCATGATACGACTTCCCTGCTCGATGTTCTGAATCGAATCGACAATCTGCTGGACAGTCTGGCTGGCGATTTCTCTGCCGCACTGGGGGCAGTGAGGATGTCCGACCCGTGCAAAGAGGAGCCGCAGGTAATCATAGGTTTCAGTGATCGTCCCCATGGTGGAGCGAGGGTTTTTACTGGTACTTTTCTGGTCGATTGATATTGCAGGACTGAGTCCTTCAATGTAGTCGACATCCGGTTTCTCCATTCTACCGAGGAACTGGCGAGCGTAGGAAGACAACGATTCAACGTAACGACGCTGTCCTTCAGCATAAATGGTATCGAAAGCCAGGGAACTCTTTCCAGAGCCGGAAACACCGGTAATAACGACAAGTTTATCGCGAGGGATCGTCACATCGATATTCTTCAGATTGTGTTCGCGGGCACCTTTTACAATAATGGAATCGAGAGGCATCAGAACATCCTTTCTGATAGTTATTGTACACCCACGGGAGTAACTCCTCAAGGCTGAAAACACCGCATTTACCGCATACTATTGACAAAAACCTACTGACCGACTACACTCATATCCCTACCATCGATTACCTGAGAATCGGGAAGAGGCAGGTGAAGGAATATGGTGGAAAAGCAGGAACTGGTACCATGTCAGTTATGCGGTGACGAAGTGCCCGCCCCTACCATCGAGAAAGTGTATGTCGTTCCCAAAGAAATCACCGAACAGGCAAGGATGCTTCGCGCCAGGATTATCCGAGTTTGTCCTCGATGCAGCACGGAGCTTCAGGCATGGTATAAAGCAAAAGTCGACAAAAACATTTACGACGTTCAGTTGAAGAAATTCAGAGTCCGGTTACCAGTCGAACTGGTAAAAGAGTATGAGAATGCCTTTAATCGGTTTTCAAAGTTTAAAAATAATCAGAAGCAGCTTGTTTGAACAATGAACGGTTAAACGGAGAAAGGGCACTTTCAGGCACCGTAACCCTCGACGGAGCGTTTTCAGGGTACGGTGCCTCTTGTTTTTTCAGCACGACAGGACTATCATAAATGAACATGCGCTCTTTTCGGAAAAAGGTATATTATGTAATGTAATTCAGCTTAAAGAAAGGAGGAAACTCATGGATGGTGAAACACTGGCAACCTTTACCGATGAATGGATGTGGCTGGTATTCGTAAGTCTTGGACTCATCCTGGTGATTCTTGAGCTTCTGGCCGGCATCGATACCGGACTTGATCTTGTTTTTATCGGCAGCGCTTTTGTCATCGGCGGTCTGATTACCTGGCCGTTCACTTCGTGGATTGCGACGCTCATTGTTACTGCTGTCATATGCATTGCCTACGTTTTCCTTGGACGGAAGTATATTCATCGAAGGACAGCCGTTGAACTTGAAAAGACAAACATCGATGCTGTTATTGGCAGCCGGGGAATCGTCCTCAGAAGCATTCTCAGGAATGAAATCGGAAGAGTGAAAGTGGGAAATGAACGATGGCGGGCGAGGTCCGATGACGAAATCGAAGAAGGTATGGAAATCATCGTAACCGGTGTCACCGGTAATACGCTTTTCGTTAAAAAATCAGAAGGAGGAAAAAACTGAAATGAATCCTGGAATTATCGTCCTTATTATCGTTCTTCTACTGGCAGTCATAGTGCTGGCAAAATCAATCGTCATAATCAGGCAGGCTCAACGAGGGATTGTAGAGCGGTTCGGCCGATATAAAGAAACCCTCGAACCCGGGCTCAGGTTTCTCATACCCTTCGTTGACAGGATTATTGCACGGGTGGATATGAGAGAATCAGTCATCGATATTCCACCACAGGCAGTTATTACAAACGATAATGTTACTGTTACCATCGATGCTGTTGTCTACTACTACGTTACGGATGCCCAAGCGGTGCGATATGAGGTCGCAGATTTTTTCCTGGCTGTCAGTAAGCTTGCCCAGACCAACATACGAAATGTTGTTGGTGAGATGACGCTCGATGAATCACTCGCTTCGAGGGAACGCATGAATGCTACACTGACTGAAACACTTGACGAAGCGACGGATAAGTGGGGAGTAAAAGTCACCAGGGTAGAGGTTAAAGAAATCGAGCCGCCTAAAGACATATCTGATGCGATGAGCAAACAGATGAAGGCGGAGCGAGAAAAGAGGGCTACCATACTTGAGGCTGAAGCGTATCGTCAAAAACAGATACTCGAGGCCGAGGGTGATAAGCAGAATGCAATTCTCGTTGCGGAAGGAAACCGTCAGAAAGCAATACTTGAAGCAGAAGGTGACCGGCAGGCATCGATATTGCGAGCTGAAGGCGAAGCGAAGGCAATCGAAGACGTTTCACAAGCGGCGGACAAATACTTCGTCGGCAATGCACAGCTTTTAAAACAGCTACAGGTAACGCAGGCGTCTCTGGAGACGAATACGAAGCTGGTTATATCAGACCAGTCAAAACTCATCAATGTCCTCGGACTGAGCGAAGCTTTACAGGAAGGGAACTCGGCAGGACCGAAAAAGTAACATCAAAAAGTGGTAAAAAAAGCCCGTTTCGTTCATTAAAGAAACGGGCTTTTTTGTTGAAAATTAATGGTCTTGAAATCAATTCAAAGCGTAAAAGCGGATATACGGAATTACGTAAAAGCGACAAAGAGTAAAAGCGTATATACGGA
>CAYSQK010000086.1:0-7448 GCA_964433075.1 uncultured Dehalococcoidales bacterium | reverse complement strand
ATATACGGAATTACGTAAAAGCGACAAAGAGTAAAAGCGTATATACGGATAAACGTAAAAAAGTAAATGCGGATAAGAGTATTGACGAAATTGCGCAAATGCGATAATATTGTCGATAAGAGAGGCTGTAATGTCGATAATAAGTATTGCTAATCAGAAAGGCGGCGTTGGTAAAACTACCACGGCTGCGGCGCTCGCTGAAGGGTTTACCGAATACGGGAAACGGGTCTTACTTATCGACTGGGACCCCCAGGCAAGCCTTACCATCACCATGGGGTATACTCCCGAAGACATTGAACTTACCGGATATTCGGTTCTCAGCAGCATTGTCAGGGATGACAATGCTGTAAAAATCCGTGACGTCATTCGACCGACCCGTAATCCGAAGATAGACATACTGCCGGCAAATATCGAACTTTCGCAGGCTCAGCTCGACCTGGTCAACGCTTTTACCAGGGAATATGTGCAGAGAGACATGATTAAACCGGTGAAAAAAGAGTATGACTATATTCTTATCGACTGTCTTCCAAGTCTGGCCTTGCTGACGATAAACGCTCTGGCTGCTTCAGACAGCGTTCTGATTCCTCTTCAAACCGATTTTCTGGCAATGAAGGGTCTCGCGCTTCTTCTCGATACGGTGCTTCGAGTGCAGGAGAAGCTCAATCCGAAACTGGAGATTGCCGGTATCCTCTTTACAATGACAAATCCGCGAACTCTTCACAGCAAGGAGGTTATCGATGTTACCAAACGTGCCTTTGGAGACAGAATACGGGTTTTCGAGACATTGATTCCGGTGACGGTTCGTTTTAAGGAAGCACCTGCGGCTGGGGAATCGATACTCAGCTATGACACTAACTCCCCCGGTGCTCAAGCGTACCGTGAACTGACAAAAGAGGTGATGAAATATGAAAAGAGTTAAAATAACCGAAGAGAGCGCGTATGGAAAAGCACTCGAACGGCTTACCGGCGGACCCCGCACGGCACCTCCTGAATCGGATTCGAAACAAGCTGCAGTCAGCGAAAAAGCGGCTGAAATCACCGGGCCGACAACCATAAAACTGTCTGTTTTCCTTAACAGACAGGAAGATGCTTACCTTGAAAGCCTTTCGTCCGCGGCGAAATTCAGCGGCGGAAAAAAAATAAGCAAGACAAAGCTCGTTGAGAACATGGTGAAAGCTTTCAGTACCACCGAACTCGATATGAGGGGAGTGAAGGGTGACGACGAAATACTTTCCCGATTAATGGCGCAATTGCGCAAATAAGCAATTGCGTAATAATCTACGGCAGATACCTATCAATATATATGACATAAAGTGCGATATTTCAGAGATAACCGGCTTAACAGCCGGTTTTTTAACGCCGGTATGATATGGAAATTTGTGATTCTTCCAGAATGTGGCCGGTCATAGCGGTGAGGAGCGCCTGCTTTGTCGCGGCCGGTGCCGGTAAATCGATGACGTTATCGAGAGCGTAAAGCGTGAACCGGTAGAAATGCTGCTGTCCGGCAGGCGGGCAGGGGCCGGTATAGCCGAATGTCCTGTTGCTGTTCGGTCCCTGGCGTATGCCTGATTCGAGTTCCGAGGTGAGCGGAAGCTGTGCTTCAAGGTTTCGCTGGCCTCCCGGGATGTTGTAGATAATCCAATGAATGAATTCCCCTGATGCCATCGAGGTGTCATGGACAATCAAGGCGAATGATCTCGTACCGTAAGGGACACCGCTCCATGATACTGCCGGTGAAATATTACTGCCGTCGCAGGTGTATGCAGGGTCGTAGGTAAACTGGGCATTCCTGGCGCTGGTTTCGAGCGTTAATGTCCCTGCCTCTTCGAAATTGGCGACGACTGCCATATCGCTGTTCATGACGATGGTCGTTTGCCAGCCGGTTCCCGATATTGCGCCGCTCCAGTGATGGAATGCGTATCCGTCTTTTGCGTAAGCCGACAGGGTCAGCGGCGTGCCGGGTTCATATGAGTCGCCGGCCGGTGTTACCAGTCCTGTTCCCGGAGGATTGACGTATTGACTGAAAAGGTATTTGCCTTCCTCAGGCGCGATTTCTCCACCGGCATTGAAATAGGCGGTTATCGTCTTTGCTCCATCAACCGTTACTGTAGCAGAGGTTGAGCTGGCTGAAATATCACCGCCCCATGCAGAAAAACTGTATCCGGCGTTTGGCTGGGCGGTCAATGTCAACCGGGTATCTTTCCGGTATTTTCCTGAGCCGGGAACAATAACCCCTGAGCCTTCGGGGTAGACATTGACGGTCACGGTGAAGAATTCGGCATCGGTCTCGTTTACCGAGCCGGGTTGGGAACCGGGAGTGGTGAAGTGTGCGGTAACGGTTTTATTGCTGTCCATAATGACGGTTTGAGGGTTGAGCGTTCCTGATGCATCGCCGCTCCAGCAATCGAATACACAGCCTTCTTCAGGGACGGCGGTGATGCGTACCTTGCCGTCTTTTTCGTAGGAACCTCCCGGAGAGACCGTACCGGCTCCGGCAGGCTCGACTGCCGTTGTTAACGTGAATTGTCTGGGAGTGGAGCATGCCCCGGTGACTGACATGAGCAGGATAGCTGTGACCGATAAAGCCAGCAGTACGAGACGCTTCATACCATCGACCCTCCAGGCTTTCGAATGCAATCCGGTAACTGAACCTATTGTATGAGTTGATTTGCATGATGTCAAACTGCCTACTATTTCGTTTATAAAATATTTATTATTCGCAGACGATTGTATAGTAATTCATTACTAATCTTAATCTATAATGGTATTTGTGTTAGCAAGGGTCATGAGTTGTGCTGTGGTCGGACTTGAAGGAGCGGTTGTTGAAGTACAGGCAACCATTCTTCAGGGAATGCCCTCATTTTCTGTCGTGGGACTGCCGGATACGGCTGTTCAGGAAGCCAGAGAGAGGGTACGGGCGGCTGTTAAAAATTCCGGATTCCGGTTCCCTTATACGAAAATCATCGTGAATCTTGCTCCGGCCGACCTGAAAAAAGCAGGTCCGGTATATGATTTGCCCATCGCTCTCAGTATTGTCCTCAGTTCCCGACAGGCTAGTGCCGATGTTTCGAATATGGTATTTCTCGGTGAACTGGCGCTCGACGGCACCCTTCGTCACACAGCCGGTGTTCTTCCCATGGTGTCGCTTGCCCGAGACCAGGGGTTTTCGAAAGTTGTCGTGCCCGAGGTCGATGCTCGGGAAGCATCGCTCATCAAGGGTATACAAATAGTCCCGATGACTTCATTGTCTCAGCTCATTGCCTGTCTGAAAGGGGAACTACCTGAGCCTCAGTATCAGCCGGATGCAATGGATGAATATGTCGCTCCGGTCTTAGTAGAAACGGACCTGGCGTATATCAAGGGTCAGGAACACGTGAAACGGGCGCTCGAGGTTGCGGCTGCCGGCGCTCACAACACTGTTATGACCGGACCTCCCGGCAGCGGGAAGACGCTCCTGGCTCATGCTTTGCCATCGATTCTGCCGCCGATGACCGATGACGAGACTATCGAGGTCACGAAAATATACAGTGTCAGCGGTCTTCTGCCGTCCGAAACCCCGCTTATGAGGCATCGTCCATTTCGCGCCCCGCACTACACAATCTCGAATGCCGGACTTGTCGGGGGAGGGACATTACCGAAACCGGGTGAAATCAGTCTCAGTCATCGCGGTGTCCTGTTTCTTGATGAGCTTCCCGAGTTCGGCCACGCTTTACTTGAAAGTCTGCGTCAGCCTATCGAGGATAAAGTGGTCACCATCAGCCGCGCCCAGGGAACAGTCCGTTTCCCTGCCAACTTCATGCTTGTGGGAGCCATGAATCCATGCCCCTGCGGTTACTATGGTGACCGGCTGCGTCAGTGCACTTGTCCCCCTCATGCGGTGTCGCGCTACCAGAGGCGGGTCAGCGGACCGTTTATCGACAGAATCGACATATTTGTGGAGGTTCCCCATATCGAATACGAAAAACTCTCTGATGACCGGCTTAGCGAAAAGTCCGAAAAAGTCCAGCAGAGGGTCGTCAAAGCCAGAGAAAGGCAACTTGAACGTTTTAAAGGTACCGGATTACTGACTAATTCCGAAATGGCCCCGGCGCAGGTCAGGGATTTCTGTAAGACGGAGGAAGCTGCTCAGAGCCTTCTGAAATCAGCAATGAAACAATTATACCTTTCAGCGAGGGCGTTCCACCGTACGCTCAAGCTGGCGAGAACAATCGCTGACCTCGATGACGCCGACATTATAAAAGCTCATCACCTTGCTGAAGCTATTCAATACCGTCCCCGGACGCAGATTGAGTAAATAAGGTGTTCCCCGGTCAATACGTTGTTATCTCCTTCTCTTGAACCATACATGAATAAATGCTACTATCATTTCACATTCTGACTTTTTGGTGAGGAGAACCCCATGGGTGAACGCGAAATTCGGGCTCAATGTATGGTCTGCAGGGGAAACCGCGTGCTGATGGCGAAGATGAACGTCAAACGGTTTATCGGTGAGATATGGCTTCTGCCAGGAGGCGGCGTCGAAGATGGAGAAACACCGGAGGAAGCGGCCGTCAGAGAACTCAGAGAAGAATGTTGTGTCGAAGGAACAATCATCAAGTTGTTGAGAGTTGAAGATTTGACCGAAACGACCGGCAGCTATAATTACTATTACACGTACCTTATGGATATTGGAAATCAGGAACCTGCTCTCGGCAGTGACCCCGATGATCCTGATATCGAGTCGCCAATGCTCTGTGATATGAAATGGATGACGCTCTCCGAGCTCTGTGAGCGTGACAGAGCATTTCTTATCTCATCCGGTATCATGTCTTTACCCGACTTCCGTGCTGAAATCGCGGAATGGGGTACCGATATCAGTTATCCGAAAGGGAAACGATGATGGATAAATATTTCCAGAACAATCGGGACATGTGGAATGAATGGGCGGAACTGCATGCAGGGTCCGGGTTTTACGATACCGGGGGATTTATAAAAGGCAGATGTACACTCGATGCTATCGAACTTGACGAGGTTGGAGATGTGAACGGGAAATCGCTGCTTCATCTCCAGTGCCATTTCGGGATGGATACACTTTCGTGGGCGAGACGGGGTGCGAAGGTAACCGGTGTCGATTTTTCCGATAAAGCCATCGAAATCGCCCGAAATCTGAGTGACGAAACCGGGTTACAAGCTGACTTTATCTGCTCGAACCTGTATGATCTGCCTCGCAACCTGAAAGGGGAATTCGATATTATATATACCTCGGCAGGTGTTCTCTGCTGGCTGCCTGACTTGCGGGAATGGGCTGACGTAATTGCGCAATTCCTCAAAAGAGGAGGATTTTTCTATATACGGGAAGAGCACCCGGTTATTACCATGCTCTTCGATGACAATCCGGATGCTTCAAAACCGGAGATACAAAACTCTTATTTCCACAAACCGGAGCCGGACATTTATCCAACCGAAGGTTCATACGCCGGCGTGAAAACCCGCCGTATACATCACAGTCATGAATGGGCTCATGGTTTAGGTGACATAATAAACTCGTTAATTGCGGCCGGACTGCGGATAGAATTTCTTCACGAATATCCCAAGCTGTTTTTTAAAGCCATGCCGTACATGACACAGGACAGGGAAGGTTACTGGCGAATCGAAGGGGATAAAATCCCTCTTCTTTTTACCCTCAAAGCAGGAAAACATTAATCCTGTGAGGTTTTTACTGCCGATTCCTTTTTAAAAAACAAAAATCCCAGTAAAGCTACGGCTGCCAGTCCTGACCACATCAGAAACGGGTATTGGGGGTTGATTTCTGCGAGGCGGCCTCCGATGGGAGGCGACACTATCTCGCCGATTCTGCTTACGGTATTCACGAAACCTATGGCTGCTCCGAGATACCGGACATCGAGGCCTTTCATTTCGATGAGCATAGCCATCTGTGTTGCCATGAAGCCGTCTCGAATGATGCCTGCAATTATCATAGCTGCCCATACTCCGGCACCACTGTTGAACCCGAGAATGCCGACTCCGACAGACGTCAGGACGCCAGCTGCAAACAGGATT
This sequence comes from uncultured Dehalococcoidales bacterium, assembly GCA_964433075.1. Classification (GTDB taxonomy): domain Bacteria; phylum Chloroflexota; class Dehalococcoidia; order Dehalococcoidales; family UBA2162; genus MGML01. Next base: position 1,409 of record CAYSQK010000086.1, on the reverse strand, counting down.
ATCTTTCTTGATTTCAGCTTGTCCGAGAGAAGCACCACCGGTACGGTAAAAACAGTGCTGATACCGTGAAACAGGGCGACGGTAGAATCGGCTGTTGCCGGGTTCCAGCCGATATCCTTGAGGTAGGTAGGCAGGTATCCGAGCATGCCCATTACGCATGCCATTTGAAGCATGATGATGATACTGAGAACCCAAAGATTTCTCATCCGGATAACTTTCAAAAGCGATTCTTTCGCCGATAGCGGAGCTTCCTTTTCTTCGGGAATTCCTGCATCGGAAGGTTTGCTGCGGGTAAAAAACCAGAGGATACCGACGAGCATCGAGACGATTCCGTATGCGATAAGCACGCCTTTCCAGCCGCCGAAGAGAGGCGAGAGAACCGAAGCGCTAATCATCGATGACATCAGGAAACCGAAACCCATCGACATCGAATAGATTCCTGTTGCCAGACCGAGACGATTCCCGGAAAACCAGATACCGCAGGCACGAATCATCGAAGGAGCGGTGATGACCTGAAGAATACCGAAAATAAACATGGTAACGGTTATCGTCGTGAAATCGGTAGACAATGCTCTCGCCATTCCGGCGACACCGGTCAGAATGCTGCCGATAAAAAGCATTTTCTTCGTTCCGAATTTGTCGCTGAGCATTCCTCCCACGAGCATCAACAGGAGACCGGCGAGAGGAATCATTCCCCAGACAACACCAAGCTGGACAAGACTAAGGTCGAGGTCGACTGATATTTCTTTGAACAGTACCGGCATGCACATCTGAGGCATGGCGATGACAAAGCATCCTGTCAATGAAAGTAAAAACAGGATGTACCATCGGTATTTTGCGTCGTTTTGCGTCATTATTGTAAACTTTCGTTTTTTTGAACAAAAATAAGGGGCTGGGAAATTTCCCGGCCCCTCTCAAGTGTACGGGATAGTATATTTTACCAAATAACCCGGAGATTGTCCTTGTTCTTTTTACTTATTTTCTTTTGAACTTTCCGGTTCATCATACATCTCTTTCGAGCGCTCTCGTAACCAGCGGTGAATTTCATCGAGTGCCGGCGGGGCGACGCTGAAAACCTCGATGTCCTTTGGAAACTGTACCTGATGATTTTCCCGAATAAAGAGGATAGCAGTCTGATTCTCGCCGAGTGTTTCGTTGATTCTGGTGGCGATGAATTCGTACCGTTTTTTTGCTGCTTCCGTGAAAAGGTCAGAAATGATACGGGCAACCTTGCTGCTGATGAATCCGAGCATCAGGTGGCGTTCCCAGTCCATTGTTTCTTCGGTGAGTTCGGCGTCATCTACTACTTCGAGTTTTGCGCCGGCCTGGCAACGTTCCCGTGTGATTTCGCAACTCATCGGGCTGAGTTTTTCCATGATTTCCAGTCCCTTTTCACCATCAATCGTGAC
>CAYSQK010000085.1:0-7454 GCA_964433075.1 uncultured Dehalococcoidales bacterium | reverse complement strand
TGTTAAGAACCTCGTCTTCAACTACTATGATACTGAAATGCATGTCCAGGGAATATCTGCGAACGTTAGTATCAGCCCCGGTAGTATCGAAAGAGGTGTGCCCGGCATGATTGAAGGCGATGAAGTTCATGTCGTCAAGATTGTACTGCCGCCTGAAGCAGATATCGTGAATTATGACATGTTTACCGTCCAGTGCGTACCCCCTACCGGCGCGACGATTACCCTGAAACGCACCTTGCCCGGAACCTTGTCGAAAGTCATGGATTTGAACTAATTCGCAATATGTAAGATACACAGGAAGCGGCCTCTTTCGGAGGCCGCTCCTTTTTTGTTTTTAAAATTCCTCGATTCATGAAACCAGTGAAATTTGTGGTGAGGAGTTGATCTGCTTACGTTAGCCGCCGTGTGAGTGCCGGCATTTTTTGAGCCTTCTCCCCTTTGTACTATTATCCGTCGTTTTCTCGTGATATGTCATAAACGGGGGTACAAAAATCATAACAAATATGTAAAGGCGTATCACCGGTCTATGGTGGAAATTGAAGCTGAATTTCGCTGAAATGACCCTCTGATGGTCATCCGGGTGATGCTTGAAGTCTGTTTCGATGATACGTTCCGTGTTTGGAAATGAAGCCATCATTAGTATCATCTTTAGAACCCGTTAGACCTTACCCTGAAGTGAGCCTCATGGGAAAATGATTGTGAACCACATGAAAGAGAATATAAACCGATATCACTACTGGATAACCTGTCCGATGATAAATGACTCCATCAATCTGGTTTGGATATCTCACTATAGAGTGGAACGAGGAGGTGTTAAAAATGTAGCAATGTTCCCTTTATGGAGTTGAAATATTAAAAAATAAAAAGGAGGGAAAAATGTACCAAACACTTAAAAAGGCTTTAAAAGGTCTTCATATCAGCGAGAAAGGTATGACTGGTCTGGAAACTGCAATTATCCTGATAGCATTCGTTACGGTTGCTTCCGTACTGGCATACAGCGTTCTTTCGGCTGGTATCTTCTCGGCAGAAAAGGGTAAGGAAACAGTCTATAGCGGTCTTCAGTCAGCTCAGGCATCGACTGAAGTTCATGGGAGCGTCATCGGCAGTTCAGCCGATAATTCAACGCTTAACTACATCGAATTTCTCATCGGGTTAACCATTCCTGATGAGAAAGTGGATATCAGTTCTCTCGTCGTAAACTTCTATGATTCCACAAATTCAACCAATGTTCAGAATTCGGCCTGGGGCGCTTGGACAGACAGTTCAGGTACCTGGACGTCACAGATTTCTCCCGGCTCAACCGAGAGAGGGGCCGCGAATTTCCTGGAGAGCGATGAGTTACACATAGTCAAGGTTGATGTTCCTGCCGGGTTTACCCCTGGTGCCTATGACACCTTTACCGTGGAAGTTCTGCCCCCGACCGGCGCCGCGCTTACCGTAAAACGGGCGCTTCCCGGACAGCTTCAACCGAAAATGGATCTTCAATAAAAATTACTGAGAAAAGGAGGGGAAAAAATGTTTAAAAAGTATTTACAGGCTGTAAAAAGCCTTCATGCAGGTCAAAGAGGAATGACCGGACTTGAGACTGCGATTATCCTGATTGCCTTTGTAACGGTAGCCTCGGTTCTGGCCTATAGTGTCCTCTCGGCTGGTATTTTCTCGGCGGAAAGAGGTAAGGAAACAGTCTATAGCGGACTCGAATCTGCCCAGTCTTCACTCGAAGTGAAAGGTGCGGTCATCGGCCATAGTGCTGACAACATCGTATTAACGACTCTTACCATGAAACTTGGTATGGCTATTCAGGACGAAAGAGTCGATGCAGATTCTATTCACGTTACGTACCTTGATGAGAGCTACAGTGAGCAGCTGACAGGTGCTGACTATACGCTTGCAAAAGTAGCCGGTAGTGCCGAAAGAGGCGCCGCAAACATGATTGAGGGCGATGAAATCTGGGAGCTGGTTGTTACCATTCCCGGTACCGTCAATACCAATGAATGGTGTTCTGTTCAGATCGTTCCTCCGACGGGTGCCACCCTGAATATCAAACGAACCATGCCCGGTGCGCTGGACGATTACTTCTCATTATACTAGAAAGACGCATCAGGTTTATATGAACACTGTGCCTGGTGACCCTGACAATAACCTTCTCAGGGTCACCAGGATAGAACTGAAAGAGTGAGGGGTCGATGGAACTCAATGACAAAGTAACTCAGCTTGAAGATGAGATAAAAATTTTAAAAAACGAAGTCCAGGCGGTGTTACTGGATCTGAGAGAAAGTTTCCTGAGTAACATTAACCCGTTCAGCCCAAGTACCATCATTACCAAAATAGCCGCTGCGGAAGTACCGGAAACCCCGAGTGAACCAACTGAAGTACCGGCCATTACCGAAATACCAAAATCTGAACCTGGCCTATCTGATAGTGAAGAACAGAATACTCAGATAGTTGTAGACAATAACGAGGAAGAGCCGTGTATCGAAGCAGATGATGAACAGAATGATGAGATTATGGATGTGGATGAAGGTGACGAAGATATCGATGATCAACCGGGTTTCTTTACGGGACCAGAAAGTACAACAGATAATCAAGAATCAACCAGAGAGGTGGATAACATGGTATGGCATCCTGAAATAAGTATGAAAGAACAACCGGTGCCAAAGGAAGCCATAGCTGTAGAAGAGAAAAAGCTCGATCTTGAAATGATTGCGCAATTATCCCTGTGGGTTGAGGACGCCGTAAAGCGTCTTGGACCGTTAAGAACGCGAACAATCCTGGATATTACCGAAACGATGGGGTATGTAGACTCCGACCTGAAGAATATCCTTGTTAAATTTATACATCCGGCCAGTGATGGCGACGTAGTAAGTGCAACAACACGGGATTACCTTTCCGTTTTGGTTGAACTGAACAGGCTTTTAAACACCGATAGCAGAATGGAAATCGCCTTATTGTTTATTTTGATTACATTCCAGGAGTACGACAATAGATAAAGCAATCGTAACCGTATTACTGATTATCGGCGGAGTTATTGCGTCTCTGGCAATGTTTAATGGATTTTATCCGGTAATTACACGAAGCAGTACCGCCATCAGCAATACGACGACAAAGGTGAGCGACCGGATTGAAAGCAGGATAGAAATCCTGCAGGTTGGTGATAATGGTACTGACGTTTATATCTGGATTAAAAATATCGGTTCTTCCGAAATAGTAGCCATTGAACATTCCGACCTTTTTTTTGGTCCGACTGATAACTTTTACAGAGTGAACCATGGTACCAGCCCCGTTCCCTGCTGGGAATATCTGTATGAAGGCGGTAACAGCAGATGGACAATGACGGTAACCGCTAAAATCATACTGCATCCGGCTGCTCCTCTGACACCCGGAACGTATTTAGTCAAGTTCGTCATCCCGAACGGGATATTCGATGAACTGACGTATACCGTGGAGTAGATATGGAAACAGCGCTTGTTTCGCTCGTCTCTCTGGCTTTGATTATCATAGCTTCGGTAACGACATTGATGAGTTCTCTCACATCGTTCAGTGACGTTTTCGATTCCTGGAAGAGAATCGAGAACGAAGCGGATACAAAAAGACGAACGGATATTTCCATGGAGCCTCCACAGCAATACGATGGAGGCATGCTTGAAGTCTATGTCGCCAATATCGGAAACGTCAATTTGAGTTCATTTCAAGACTGGGATGTAATAACTCGATATCAGAATGGTGACGTGTACTATGTAGAATATTCAGACAGTGAAAACCCTGAAGAGAATCATTGGTCTGTTGAAGGAATATATCTGTCTGATAATATCTCGGTATCTGAAATATTTGATACAAACGTACTGAATACCGGTGAGTCGGTAAAGTTGAAAATCAACCTGAGTCCTGAAATTCCCGATGGTACTTATGCCTTGTTGACGGCGTCGACTCATAATGGGGTAACCGCGAATTGCCATGTCTATAATCCGTAGTTATGTTGGGAGAAGGTAATAATGGCACCTGGTTTTTTCGATGATGATATAGAAGAAGAAAAAAAGGATACTATATCCACCGGTCACCCTGAAATTGATAAAAAACTGGGCGGTGGCATACCGGTTGGTTCTCTTGTCCTGGTTGAAGGTCAATCCGATGCCGGAAAGTCGGTTTTTTGCCAGCAGATAATCTGGGGTTCTCTCCATAATAACTTTAAGGTAGCTGTTTTTACCACCGAAAATACGGTACGAAGCCTTGTCCCCCAAATGAGAAGCCTTGGCCTTGAAATCATCGATCACCTGCTCCTCGGCTGGTGCAGAATTTACCCGATGAAAACATCTCAGGTAAAAGGGACGGCTGAATCGACGTATTCAACGATAATTTCGACCATGCAAAAAGACAAAGATTTCGACTTGTTTATTGTTGATGCATTGACGCCGATTGTATCCAAAACCAAGGGTGATGAAACACTGGTATATCTGGAAAATTGTAAGAACCTGTGTGACAAAGGGAAAACGGTTCTGAATGTGACTCATACCTATGCCTTTGAACAGGATTTTTTAATACGAATCAGATCCGTATGCGATGCCCACTTCAAGTTAATGATTGAAAAAGTTGGGGACAAACTGGTGAAAACGCTTGAAGTGTCGAAAATCCGTGGTGCGGCCCAGAGCACCGGGAATATTCTAAGTTTTGACGTCGAACCGGAAATCGGTATGAAAATCATGCCTATGTCGAGAGCAAAAGCATAAAACCCGGACTATTCAGGAAACACAGGAGTGCTTCAGGATGGCTTCTTTTACCTATCCTTTTACCGTAAAACAATATCAAGAAAATATTGATGACATATATAATAGCGAACTCTATCACAAATTACCGGAAGACTTTAAAGTTGTTGTAAACAACAACCCTCATTTGCTTGAGTATATGCTTATGCTGCCTGTATCGCAAACAGGTATCCCCGAGTTTCACACTGAACTGACAAAAAGCATGTCGGATATCAAAGAGCCGAACATCATTTATCCGGTGAGTAATGGGATTTTTACCCATATTCTGGTTGACTTCAAAGATAGCCGAAATAACTATATACAGATAGAACCGACGCTGACTGATAAAAGTATCGAACCTCTCATGCAGCAAGTGGAAGAAGCCTGTATTTTATATGCCGATAGGCTGCCGGCTTTCGATATCGAAAGTGAGCGTAGTTCACAATTATTGAAATATATCGATAAAGTGATAACCCTCGAAGTTGAAAAGCAAAAGGTTAAGTTAACCCGCCTGAAGAAGGAACCGAAAGCCAACGCCAAGGAAATACAAAGAGTATACCTGACCAGACGTCAGCTGGAAAAGGTGAAATATCTGTTTCTTCGGGATAAAGTCGGGCTGGGGGTGCTTCAGGTGCTCATCGATGACCCGTACATCGAAGATATCGGCTGTTCAGGTCTCGGGGTGGTATACATTGATCATAAAATATTCAAAAGTCTGAAGTCCACGATTACGTTTTCAGATTTTGAAGAACTGGACCAGTTCGTCTTAAGACTGTCAGAACAGATTCAAAAACCGGTAACCTACAAAAACCCCATTGCCGACGCCACTCTCCCTGATGGTTCAAGGATAAACATCGTGTTTGGTCGGGATGTATCCCGGCGCGGCTCGAACTTCAGCATCAGGAAATTCAGCGGTGTTCCGCTGTCTATTTTTGATCTGGTTGAATTCAAGACGATTAATTACCAGATGCTGGCGTATATGTCTCTTGTCGTCGCGAACGGGATGAATGTTTTTGTTGCCGGTGAATCTGCCGCAGGGAAAACAGCTATGCTGAATGCGCTGACTACATTCATCGGCCCGACTGATAAAATCATTACCATTGAAGATACGCCTGAACTCCAGGTACCTCATGATAACTGGGTAAGAGAAGTTGTTCAAACCACGAAAACCGGAGATACCAGTGGAGCAATCGGCATGTTTGACCTGTTGAAAGCAGCGTTAAGGCAGCGGCCGAACATGATTCTCGTCGGTGAGATCAGAGGTCCTGAAGGAAATATTGCGTTTCAGGCGATGCAGACCGGGCATGCCGTGATGGCGACCTTTCACGCAGCGTCAGTTGAAAAACTGATTCAACGACTGACCAGTAATCCGATAGCGGTACCGAAAACGTATATCGACAATTTAAACGTCGCTGTTTTAATGAGTTCGGTCAGACTTCCTAACGGAAAAATGGGAAGAAGAGTGACGGATATCTGTGAGATAACAGGATATGATTCCGAGTCGCAGTCTTTTAACATTGTCGAGAGTTTTCATTGGGACCCTGAGGTTGATGCCTTCAGTTTTACGGGTAATATGACCAGCTATATCCTGGAACACAAGATTGCTCCGATGATGGGTATTCCGGGAAGTAAAAAGCAGCTGATTTATAAAGAAGTCGATAAACGAGCGAGAATCCTGGAAAAGTTACACAAAGATGAAGGCATCACAGGTTTTTATGAAATACTTGAAATTCTGTCGAAAGCCCGCCGGGAAGGAGTCTTTTAGCCGGAAAAGAGGCACATCATGTCTACTATAACGTTACCTTTTTCACCCGCACACGAAATAACAAGTGCGGATAATCTGAAAGAAACCGATCTGTATAAAAAGCTGCCGGATGAATTCAGAAAGGCGGTGGATGAATATCCGCACCTGCTGGAATATCTGCATATTTTCCCGATTGAAGAGAAAGGCATGCCTGAATATTATCCTGAGTTGACAAGAAAGCTTGGGGATATCAAGCATCCTAATCTGATTTATCCCACGGCAAAAAAAGGTATATTCGTTCATGTTCTTGATAATCCGCAAGACTATCGAAACAGCTATATTCCCATTGAACCCACTCTTGTGACCAACGTCGATGATCTGGTGGCAGAAGTAGAAAACAGGCTCCTGGAATTGCGGAGTCACTTACCGGTCGTTGATGAAAACACCACTCGTGAAGATGAAATGATTCAGTATCTGGAAAAAGTGACGACGATTGATGACGAAAAGCCTCAAACGGGTCTGTTGAATATCTTGAAGACGTACTTTTTCAATGACGGCAGTAACGTGAAAAAGTTGAAGGTAACGAAACGGCAGCTCGAAGCAATCAAGTACCTGTTTCTTAGAGAAAAAGTTGGACTTGGCGATATCGATGTTCTGATTACTGACCCTCATATCGAAGATATCAGTTGCTCGGGTACGGGGCAGGTGTTCGTTGAGCATAAAGTTTTTAAGGGTATTAAATCGGCAGTGACTTTCACGTCTTCGATAGAACTCGATAACTTCGTGATGTGGCTTTCTGAGCAGATTCGAAAACCGGTGACGTATAAAAACCCGATATGTGATGCGACCCTTCCTGACGGTTCGAGGATAAATATTGTTTACGGGCGGGATATTTCGAAACGCGGGTCGAACTTTACCATTCGAGATCGGAAGAGCGTCGTGTAGGGAAAGAGTGTAGGGTAGGGTGGTGT
>CAYSQK010000084.1:0-7467 GCA_964433075.1 uncultured Dehalococcoidales bacterium | reverse complement strand
TTCAAACAGCCATTATAACAGTTTTTAACCATAGTATGGATATCATCGATATCAATCAACAGTATACAAGGAGTTATTGATGCAACGATTTTTTAAATCGAGATATACAATCGTCGCAGCCGGTATCATCTTCGGCGTCCTGGCTGCACTGATGACGAACTGGGGTAACCCGCCGAATATGGGCATCTGCGTCGCCTGTTTCCTGCGTGATATCGCCGGAGCAATCGGCATTCACCAGGCCGGGGTTGTCCAGTTCCTGCGGCCTGAAATCATGGGGTTCGTCTTCGGTTCGGCTGCAACCGCTTTCGCTTTCCGAGAGTGGAAATCGACCGGTGGTTCTTCGCCGGTAATCCGCTTCGTTCTCGGCGCTCTCGTCATGATTGGCGCCCTCGTATTCCTCGGTTGCCCGGTCAGAATGCTGCTGAGAATCGCCGGGGGCGACCTGAATGGTATCGTCGCTCTCGCCGGCATGGTAACCGGTATCGCTTGCGGTGTGTTCTTTCTGAAAAGAGGCTTCAACCTCGGAAGAGCCGTCAAAGTCCCGGCTGTTGCCGGGTGGATTATGCCCCTCATCATGATTGGCTTGCTCATTTTTGCTATTATCAAACCTGATTTCATCTTTTCCAGCGAGACCGGCCCCGGTTCACAGAGAGTGACGCTGATTGTTGCCCTTGCCGTCGGTCTTGTCATCGGGTTTCTCGCCCAGCGCACAAGAATGTGCTTCGTCGGCGGCTGGAGAGATCTCTTTCTGGTAAAAAACTTCTACCTTATCAGCGGTGTTATCGCCTTCTTCGCTGCCGCCCTGGTAACGAACTACATTGCCGGGAATTTCGGAGCCGAAGGCATCTATCACTGGGGATTTTCCGGGCAGCCGGTAGCACATACCAGCCATCTGTGGAACTTCCTTGGTATGAGTCTTTTAGGACTTGCAGCTACCCTGCTTGGCGGCTGCCCGCTGCGTAACCTTATTCTTTCAGGTGAAGGTAACACGGATGCTGCTATTACCGTCCTCGGCTATCTCGCCGGAGCCGCCGTAGCTCATAATTTCATGCTTGCCTCAAGTGGAGCCGGTCCGGGAGCCAACGGACCGATTGCCGTCATTATCGGCCTCGTTTTCTGTATCGCACTCGGATTTGTCATGAGAGAAAAAACAGCCTAGGAGATCACGTATGTCATCCTTAAAACGGAAACGAAAATTAAAATTTGAAGGCGGAGGGCTTGTTCTGTTCCAGGAAGTTTCGGAAGCAATTAAAGGCGAGAAAGCATTAAAAAATGCGGGGTACGAGGTAAGACTGGTTGCGCCTCCTCCGCAGATGAGAAAAGGCTGTGACCTGGCAGTCGAGATAAACCTCGTTGAACAGCCGGGAATCAGACGAATCCTGGGCTCAAAAGCAGTCGTGTTTACTGAGATTGCTCCGCTCAACACACAAACAAGTTCCCTGCTCGATATCGTGAAGGTAACAGATTTCGGTCGGTGGCTGATGGTCAAAGCCGGAAATATGAAGATTACCTTTGATAAAGAGACTGAAGAAATCGTCAACACTTCCGGCGGAGGGTGTCCGGATATTCCGGTCATGCACATTACCCTCCTCGGTAAAAAACTTACCGAAGCACCGAGGCCGAAAGATATCGGCTATACCCTCTGCTCTCTCATGCTTGATAAAGCTCTCGAAGAAAGCCTTGTCCTCCGGAAAGGAGAAACACAATAATGCTGCTCATTGCTGGAGTTGTCCCGTTCGAAAATTTCCCTCTGACCTTCGGTACCATCAAACAGGAAGACGAATTCCTGACCGTTGACGGTCGTTCGTTTCCCCGTACCCAGGGTACCGGAGCCATGATTGGCGCAGCCTTGGCGGTAACGAAATACCTGAACATCGAAAATCCCTGCGTCGTCCTGGCCGGTGACTTGGGGCAGGGGCAAGGCAGCTTCGAGGTGTATGAGTACCTGATAGAAAATCTCGAGAAAATCCCGGCAGATGTCCTCGCCCTGCACTACTGGCTGCCGAATATGGCTTTGACGAGAGAACTCTGCAAAACAGTCGGTAAACTGAAAAAGAAACCGCTGATGATTGCCGATGCCTCCTCAATGTACTCCGCCAAAGCGGCGGGCATGGCAGAAGATTTCGATATCTTTACCCCTGACGCCTCTGAGATGGCTTTCCTGGCTGACCCCAACGCTACTCATCCGGCCTACATCGACCATCATCTTTTCAACGCCGATATCAGCCGGACTCCTGAACTGATAAAAACTGCCTGTGCCAGCCATAATGCGGCGCATCACCTGGTAGTAAAAGGTAAAACGGACTACATCGTTCACGAAGGTAAAATCATCGCAACTACCGAAGAACCGGATATACCGGAGCTTGAAGCAATCGGTGGTACCGGTGATACCATAACCGGTCAAATAGCTGCTTTCACCTTTGCCGGTCTCGAACCTGATGAGGCCGGGATTATTGCCACCCGGGCAAACCGGGCGGCAGGGAAAGCGGCTGATGTTACACCGGCCACCCGGGTCGCGGCAATTATCGACAAGTTCCCGGAAGTTTATAAAGAAAACCTCTGCGAATGGAGCGGAGTGTGTTCCATGAAAGGAGATGAAAAGAATGATTGAAGTAGATGCCCGTGGCTTTTCCTGCCCGATACCCGTTGTGAAAACCAAGAAAGCCATGAAGGATAATCCCGGTAAAGAACTGGCGGTGCTCGTCGACAGTAATGTCGCAAAAGAGAACGTTACCCGGCTTGGCGAAAGTGAAGGGTATACGGTGTCCGGCACAAAAATCGATGAGGACTACAAGATAACCCTCAAACCCGGCAAATAACAACCACTCTATGGAATATTGTCAAAAACCCCTTTTCTTGCGTAAAGAGAAGGGGTTTTTTGTTGTATATGCCTGGTATGCCGCATCGCCTGCCTGTTCCGATTTGTACTGAAGCGAGCCTGTGATATATACTGAAAAAGAACGGGAGCGGATGAGTCCCGGTGGGCTTCGCGGACTTCAACTCCGTCTGGGGGGCACGTGAGTGTCTTCGGTGGGTTCGACTCCCATGCGCTCCCGCCAGTTTTTCTCCTTAGTGAATGGTACGGCTTGTTATATATACCCCGGAAACGTCAAACCAATATCCACTAGTCATAGTCATTCTCTCTGCTCGTTTTTCGTTCCGCTTCCAGCATTGTGTACATGTCCTGATAGGACCGGCCAAAATCAGGGTCGACGCCGCTGACCTTCACTTTCAAATTATTCATAGTATCGATGAACCGCTGCCGGTCCCCGTTTCTAACGATATCCGCCCAGGCGGTGACGCTTGCCCGGAACAGCTCTTCTTTTTCCGCCATATCGGGGAGATTCATCTGAATCGATGCGTAGAGGTGAGGGTCTTCGGTAATAACACTCTCCGCCAGTGTGAGAAGCGCCTTGTAGGTGGGACCGCCGACTGCTTTCATCATCGGCAACCCTTCGAACCGAAGCAGAACATCCGCTGCCGTAATGGCAATGAAGTGCGATAATCCGAGAACAACCGACATTAAACTGTCATGTTCCCGCGGGGTCATGATAGTGACCAGTGCGCCCCTCTCTTCCAGATATCCTGCCGCTGCCCCGGCGAACTTGCGCTCGTCATCGTCTGTCGGCGTAAGGATGACATTCTGATTACGAACGCTCTTCGCTCCGGGACCGAACACGGGGTGAGCCCCAAGCACCGTCACCTTCTTTAAATACCGGTGCATGATTTCGACCGGCATGACTTTGACAGATGTTATGTCTATTACTTTTTGTCCATCATTGAGGAACGGCGCCATCTGCCGAATCACTGCTTCGAAACTGTCGATACTGACCGATACAATGATAAGCCCGGCACTGTCGACCGCTTTTTTCAGGTCTGTCTCGCAGACGGCATTATTTTCACGGGCAGCAATTTCCAGTTTCTCCCGGTTTCTCCCATAGATAACGACGTCATGGCCTTCCCGCTGCAGCGAACCGGCAATCCACCGCCCCATTTTTCCGTATCCGCCGATAATTACCGTTTTCATGGTATCCTGTTCCCCATAATTTCGTTATGAATAATATACCACAATGAAAAAGAAAAACCTGTCCTCATTTCATGAAAAAACACAACCCGGTACCTCATTTATGCTAGAATCAAAGGTAACAGGAGAATTGACCGCGAATGGAAGACAACATCACAAGGCTGACCTGCAACGATAAAGAAATAATCCTCATCGCCACTGCCCACGTGTCTCAGGAAAGTGCTGACCTGGTGAAAAAAGTAATCGATGAAGAAAAGCCTGACAGTATCGGCATCGAACTCGATGAAGCCCGGTACCAGAACCTCCGTAACCCACAGGCCTGGGAAACCACCGATGTCGTGCAGGTGATAAAAGAGAAAAAAACCGGATTCCTCATGGCGAATCTCGTCCTCAGCTCATTCCAGAAAAAAATAGCCCGTCAGCTCGGCACGGTCGTCGGACAGGAAGCAGTCCAGGGAATGAAGAGTGCCGAAGAGACCGGGGCTCACCTCGTCCTGGTTGACCGTGATATTCAAACCACCTTTAAAAGAATCTGGCGAAAACTCGGTTTCTGGGGTCAGTGCAAACTGCTCTTTTCCCTTATCTTTTCCTTCGGAGAAGATGTTACGCTCACCAGCGAAGATGTCAACGAGATGCTGAAAAATGAAACGCTTGAATCGATGGTCGCCGAAATGCGAAAATCTTTCCCGGTTATCGGCGAGGTTCTGCTGAATGAACGGGATAAGTACATCGCTCACCAGATAAAACAAGCCCCCGGAAAGAAAATAGTTGTCATCCTCGGGGGAGCTCATATTGCCGGAGTGAAAGAAGAACTGTTTACAGAGCAGGATATTGCACAGCTGCTTGAGGTTCCGAAAGGAAATCCCGTCATTAAATATATAGCCTGGATTATTCCCCTGGCAATGCTCGGATTGTTTATCTACGGCTTCACCATCAATATTCAGACAGGGCTCGAACAGTTAGGTGTCTGGGTCATCTGGAACAGCGCTCTTGCCGGCATCTTTACTGCTCTGGTGCTTGCCCACCCTCTCAGTATTCTTGCCGCCCTTGTCGCCGCCCCCTTCACCTCCATGAACCCTTTTCTGGCATGCGGATGGGTTGCCGGACTGGTGGAGGCAAGCGTACGAAGACCCTCGGTCCGTGATATCAGTTCGGTCTCTCAGGATATGTTCAGCTTTCGCAGGTTTTTTAAAAATCGATTTCTGAAAGCGCTGGCGGTGGTAATCGCGGCAAATATCGGCAGTACCATCGGGACTTTCGTTGCCGGGACGAATATCATCAAGAACCTGTTCTAAGGGAAAAATGAGAAACCCGATAAACGCGGGTAAAGAACGGTTATTTTTTCCCGTTCATGGTATTCAGCTTTGCCTTTCCGGCGCTGCCGGTGAGCTTCGCATACCACTTATTGATTGTGCTGCATCCGTCATATCGGTTCTTTCTGTACATCTTCATCTTCATCGGGTCTTCCTGTGAAGATTTCACACACAATTTGCAGCGAAGGCCTGAAGGCGTATACCAGCGGCATTTATTTTCCCGGCGTATCGTTTCGCAGAGAAGAATGGCGACGGATTTTTTAATTGTGCTCATTAACCATTTCATTATATCAGTGCCACCGCAGGAACGGAAACGGGAAAGGGAAAAAATCTGCATCAGCCGCACTCCGATGCCACAAAAACCGGGAGGTCTTGTATGGTGAAACATGCAATGTGGTATCATAAAAAAGTATCGCTGGATTCATGGTACTATGCGAGGAAGATTGATGAATAACAAATCCGCAGATTTTTTTAAGGCACGCATCGGACAGGCCGTCCTTGAGACAACACTCCTCCATTTCGGTTATCAGGTCGAAAGACTCGGCTGCCAGATAAGACCGGCCTTCGATAACAACGCCGAACGTGCAAGAGAATACCCTCCTGACCTCCTCATCACGGTGCCTGAAACAGGGCAAACGACGTATCTCGAGATTAAACTGCAACCGGAGCATCCGCTTTGGGTTAAAATCCCCAAAGAGCAGGTCAGTCTGTTACAGCATGACTACCCGAATACCCTGCTTGTCTTCGTTTCAGCCTATAACGGCAGTATCAACTGCCTCGATATCAACGATTCGTCAATCAGCGATGACAAGCTTGATAAAGACGGAAATTACCGACTGGCTCTGTTTGCTGAGGAGTGGAAACCCCTCTGGGAATTTTTCCCGAAAATCCAGAAAGGTGAAAAAACCGACGAACTCTGGACTGTCCTGAAAGCCGTCATCGATGATTTCGCCGGGAACAGGCTCATCAGCGGAAAAACGTCCGGATTCTTTGCTGAAGAACAGGACGCGCTGAAACGGTATATCGAGAAACACTGGCACCCGGGCATGCTTGACCAGGATATTCATAACATGAATATCGAAACCGCTGCCGTCGACGAACTCTGGGAGCAGGCAATGGCTATCCACTCCTTCCGGTTCGCTTTCGACCTGTGCGGCGGTGAAGCGAATATCGACCACCCTGCCTTCAATCAGGTCATGGATAAATTACGAAACCGGATTGAAGAAAATACCGTCACCATTCCGTATCAGACTATCAAGAAAACGCTGACGGAATACCCTGACCTTTATAAACAACTCCAGGCGCTGGAAGAAGAGGTTCAAAATTCGTCACCGTATGATTCGGCGGTAATACTGCTGGAAGGTCTCCTGCGGATAATTCCTTCCGGCATCGGAAAAACCTGTGTCAGACCGGAATTTGATGAGAAATCCGAACCGATTGAGGTTGATTTCAAAACACTCCTCACCCTGATACGAAGACGAAACTGCTTATATGACTGATGAAGGAGAGAGGTGCCTCGCAACAGGATGAATGTGATGCGGCAGATTGACCGGACCACGGTGTTGCCCTCTGCCTTTTGCGTCCGTCAGTAGAGGACCCGCTCGTCACCGGTTCGCCGGGTCACCTTCTTTTCATCGAGGTATTCAAGCAGCGCCAGGACATACTTCCGGCTGGTGTTGAACATATCCCTGACTTCCCCGACATTGACGGTGCCGTGCTCCCTGATGTAATTTTTCACCTTTTCAACCATCTCCTGGTAAGCCTCGGCGGTGAATATGACCCCGGCATATACCTTTACTACTTGCTCTTTCTCAAAAAGATAGGTGAGTAAATCCTGCTCGAGAGTCAGGTCCGTCGGCGGCGAATACGGTGTTTTCCTGAGACCGGTAAGAAAGATATCGATTTTCCCCTGCTGCTCTTTCGTCAGTACCACTTCATGGGATTTCAGCCGAATGGAAGCCCCTTCTTCAACAACGACTCCTTCCGCAGCAAGTTTCTGAAACACCGGTTGAGGGTTCTTCCCCAGCTTGAGACGGCTGCCGAGTTCTGCCTTGGCCATTCCTGACCGCACTGGATACTTTGCAAGATCGGAAGAGCGTCGTGTAGGGAAAGAGTGTAGGATAGGGTGTA
>CAYSQK010000083.1:0-7539 GCA_964433075.1 uncultured Dehalococcoidales bacterium | reverse complement strand
TATATGGTAATAGACGGCGGCAGATTATCGTGAAAAATATCAACCGGGTCAGAGTAAACTACCTGACTCGCCGTATCGGTCGCAACCGCAATGATATCGTTGAAACCCGGCATCAGGTTTACAACCGCGCTCCACGTACCGGGCAGCGGGTATGTCACATCACCGAATGTTGCCATGGCACTTTCAAGGGTTATAACGACGCCCGAACCGGTAAACGTACCGTTAATTGTCTGGACAGACGAACCGGTTGGAGTAATCACCGGGTTGATGGTCACCGTCGGCATCGGCGGCGTTCCCGAGACAACAGCGACATCCGCATCGCCGGTAACGGGAGATACATACGATTCCACCGCATCATAGTACCTCAGGTAAGCGGAGGGATTTTCGCTTGTTCCGATACCGAAGGTATACAACGTCTCGCCAGCATCTGCCGGTACTGTCACGGTATAGACAGCGGTGAAAGCGGTACCGGAGGTGAACGGACCGTCCCAGATGTATTCGATATTGTTTTCCGTTATTTTCTGTGACATGGCCGCCGGGCTGCACAGAGAAGTGCTCCCGGCAACGGTCCACCCTTCAGGCACGAAATCACTTAATCCGACAGCATTGAAAGCATCGAACGGAGCGGTAAACGTCACCGTAACATCGAACTGCTGACCAGGAACAAGCGGGTCTAACGGCAGGTTTCTCAGGACATCGATTGTGGCGGGAGTCAGCCCTTCCTTTACTGTTACCTGAGAATGCCCGGTTACCGGGATGCAGGAAGGCACAGCGGTGCCTTCGGTATAGTATTCGAGTTGACCGTTGGGAGTGGTACCGGTACCGGAACCGAACGTATAGGTACCGGGAACAGCATCAGCCGGCACGGTTACCTGATACACGGCAATAAATGGCTCATCGAGGGGATACGGACCATCCCAGAGGTAATCGGCGCGATTCCCGGTGACCAGAGAATCGAAAGCCCCAGGAGTACACCACGAAGAGTCGACAGTAACGTTCCACCCTGCCGGAGCGAAATCACTCAGTCCGACGGCGTTAAACTGGTCGACCGGAGAACTAAACTTAATCATGACATCGAACTGCTCTCCGGGAGTCATCTCTTCCGCAGGAAGGAACCTGGTCACTGTATTTGCAGCAACCGTTACATCCGTCATGCCGATAACCGGCAGCGTCTGCGGTGTCGGCGAACCGTTTTCAAAATATTCGAGCCGAGCATCGAGAGGAACATCGCCCAGCGACGTCCCGAATGAGTAAGGCCCGGGAGCTGCATCAATCGGAACGGTGACCTGGTAAACAACGGTGAACGATTCACCATACGTGTACGGACCGTCCCAGATATAGTCTGCCCGGCTCCCTGTCGCAAGCGCATCGAAGGCTGCAGGGGTACCCCATGAAGAATCAACGGTTACGTTCCATCCTTCAGGCGCAAAATCACTCAGTCCGACAGCATTGAAGTTATCACACGGTGCGGTAAAGGTTACCGTGACATCGAACTGCTGACCGGGAACCAGCGGGTCAATCGGGAGATCCCGATACACCGCCGGTCCTGCGGCTGCGACTGCCGGCACTGCCGGAACACCCGCAGAGAATACCACCAGTCCGGCCGTTACCAGCAACCGCCAAATTATATCCATTTTTTTCAACCACATTTTCATTTTCGTACCCCTGACTGTCGGTTGTTCTGCTTCATTACCAGACAGCACTCACTTATACAGGATCCGGTCTTGCCGGGAATTTCCAGTAATGGATAATGTCCTGGACTTTTTCCATTCCCAAACCGAGCCCTGCCGGCGGGAATTTCCATTTATTGATACACGCCAGGACAAAGGACAGGTCAGGCGCATGCGGTACCAGACCGGTATCGCCCTTGAAATCGACGGTGTGCATTGCCGCCGCGTCGACCACGGTTAATTCGATTGGCTGACTAAAATACCCTTCAGCATTGGCAACGATGGTATAGACACCGGGTTCGGAGATGGCAAGTTCGTACAATCCGTCCGAGCCGCTGACAACATCTGCGACTCCGTCAACCGTTATCAACACGCCGGGCATGATAACGCCCCTGGCATCCCGGGTTTCACCGCGGATGACACCGTTACTTACGGTTGTGAACGACTGCACGGTACCGACGGCAAGAGTAGTGCCGACGGCCTGTGCCTGATAGTAGTACGTGGTGCCCGCAGTGAGACCGGTAACATCAGCGGTAAACCCGCCAGTGGCCGACAGATAGACTCCGGGAGGGTGCGGCAAAGTCAGGTTCGATTCATCGGTACCGTAGACGAAATACACTTCGACGGTACTGTCGTAACCCAGCGAGGTCAGGCTTCCGTTCAGGGTTGCCGTCGTCATGCCGGTGACATCAGCACCGCCGGTCGTCACTGCCAGAGGAGGCAGCGGGGCTCCGGTGGTGAAGGTCTGCATTAACGAGACGACACCCTTTTGCCCGGTGATATCTTCGATGGTTTCCAGTACCTGAATTCCATATTCGGTATTCGGTGACCAGAAACCGTCCGGCAGGCACGTCACGACAGTCCCTTCCTGGTTCCATGAGAAAACAGGGGTAATACTGCTCTGCTGACTGTTATTTGAGAAGCGTATGGCTCCTGCCGTCACCGACGTATTCATCGGCTCCGAGAAGGTAATCGTTACCGGCTGATTAACCGCGAAACCGGTTGCTTTATCACCGGGAACGATATCTCGTACGACGGGATGGTTGACGCTGCCTTCTTCAGCAGTAATCTGAAGTTTGTAGGTATAGCCGGCGCCATAGGCGCCTTCGGGATAATTTCTCACTTTGATATAGTACGTACCGGTTTCCCGCGGCGCCCAGACAATCTGCGATGATTTATCGATGACAAGCCGGTTATCATTTGTCGCGTAGGCATACCCGTATTCCGAACAGACTTCGATAATCGTATCTGCCTCCACGCCCAGATCAGAGGTCTGAATGGTGTAGATGACACCCACTTCTCCTTCGAACTTTGCCCAGTCAAAATCGTTTGGCTGGTGGAAGTTCCGTTCCTGAGGCGGATCGTTGACAATAATCGGTTTGGCCGTTTCCGGTGTATCATCCGGTTCATAGGCATCAGCCGGGAATGTCTCTATTTCTGCCTGGAACGAAGAGGTAAACTGGGTTTGCATAGAAATACCGGCAATGCTTTGGGCGGTATTGAGAACATACACATAATACGTGTAGTTATAATTCAACCCGCCATCCGGCGTGAAGGTCATGACGGCATCGCTGCTCCAGGTAAATGTGCCGGACATGAGTGAATCCGACTCATACAGTTCGAAGGCAGCTTCAGCAGAAGCTTGATTCATCGGTTCGGTGAAGGTAATTTCGACCGACGCAGTCACCGGGACATTTGTTGCATCATCAGCCGGACGGACCATCTGCACTGACGGAGGTAAAAGATTCGTCTCGGTAATGAAGGAGAGGATGAAACTGCCGTCGGGTAGCCCACCATCTAGTAGGTTACCAGCTAAATCAGCAGCTCCTGAACCTATGGTAACCATGAAACCTGTATCGTACCACAGGTCAGTATAAGGCGTAAAAACCAGTTGATTTGGTTGAGGCCAGGTAATAGTGCCGTTAAACTCAGGTTCAATACTGAAAGCAGCCTCAGTTACCGCTTGATCCATCGCTTCGGTGAAGGTGATGACGATATCCGTCGTCACCGGTACGTCGTTTAAAATATTCGGGCGGTAACTGTCAACTTCCGGGCGAGTCGTGTCTTCCGGGTTAATGTCCAGGGTGTTAATCTTCGAGTTATTGGTTTCATCCCACTCGAAGACAACGCCGGTATAGTCAACAGTGACCGTTACTTCAGCACTGCCATCTCCGGGCAGGAAGTAAATATCCGGGAAAACACCGGTCCAGAATTCACCGGGTTCGAGAGTTGCAGGGAGGACGACCGTCCCAGCCTGGTAGGAGCCGTCGAGCGCGACCGCTGCCTGAACTTCAAGCGGTGCTCCGGCTGACAGAGGAATACCGCCGTTTCCGATATTCTGAACAGTAAAGTGAACAGTGTACCCCTGGGACGGGTCAGCCTCATCAACCAACTCTTCCCACTTATTCTTGACGACGAGGTCTGGCATTGCAGGGAACCCCTGCTTGAGGATGTTGTTATCTTCGTTCAGTTCCTGAACCGCATTCGCCGGGTCAATGGTAACGATAATCGTATCATAATCGAGCTGCAGGTCACGGGTGAAGGTACCAAAGGACAGATGGACAGGATTATCTCCAGGAATCATCGGCATCGGTGTCGTCTGTGTATCCTGAAGAACACCATTGACGTAAATATCAACAATGATTCCTGCGGAAACGGCAACATTTCCTTTATTTATCAACGGCACAATGACATCGTACGTGCCGTCTTGTTCACTTACCCAGCCGGGGAAAATACCAAGGCTCGTCAGGTCCGGCCCTTCCCTCGTTAACGGGATATCTTTCTCGAGGGTGAGGAGTGCCCAGACGGTCGAAAGAACGCCATCGCCCTGGTCGAATGATGAAAGCGGCCAGCTTCCGTCCGGGTTCTGTTCGGCCAGCAGTGCCCTATTGAAATCCGCATACCAGTCAATCGGGCCGGGCAGTTCGGCAAAGCCGAATGCTTCGAGACCTTTCATAATGGTGTAGGTAGCATGGTAGAAACTCGGCGTGTAACCACCGTAATACCAGCCTTCCAGCAACACTTCAGGCCCCGCCGTTTCCCAGTCGTTCCAGACACGGGAAAGGTAATCAAGCGAAAGCTGCACCCTCGGAGTTATGGCCGTATCGCCGAGGAAAGCGAACTGCTGCAACAGATTACCCGTACGGAGGGCGTTGACACCCATGCCGTCATCGGCGCCGGTGTAGTACGCACCACCGCCGGTGCCTTCGCCGGTCGAAGGTTCCTGGATATAGGTAACCCAGCGTTCGAGTTCGCTGCGAACCCAGCCGGGAGTGAGGATACCGTGTTCTTCCGCGTGAGCGAGGGCAAGCGTCACCCAGCCGGTGTTCGATTCGTCGCTGCGGATATAGTCGCTGTCATTGTCCATCCGCTCGTAGTTCCAGCCGCCGCGCGCCCAGCTGTAATCGCTCTGTCCCCAGGCGAGGAAGTCGACGACATTAGCGAGAATATCATGGTAGTTCATGCCGTAGAGCGAGCTGGATGCATTGGCGGTATAGGTATAATCGAGATTACCGAGAGCAGCAATCGCCATGGCTGATATCGACGTATAGTACGTTTCGTAACTGTGGAACAATCCGGGATCACAATCGAAACTGATACCCTGTCCAATCGGAGAATTATCCGTGTAGTCCGGCGCCTGATTAGGCTGCGGGTTACTGATATCGACAATCGTTCCATACCCAAGGATAAAATCAAGTCCGTCGATGACCGCCTGCTTATACAGGTAATCAACGGATAATGGGCTGACTTCGAGGTCGTGAGCATACTGTTCGAGTTTGTATACCGCCAGGGCCGTCTCACCCAGACGGTGATCTGAATCGAGGCTGCCCCAGCTTCCATCAGTATTCTGCTGGGAAACCAGCCAGGCAAGGCCGTCTTCGACAGCATCAGATGTCGTTCGCGGCGCTATGCTGACATGACCGGTATCCGGAGCTTTGTCCATACCGTATTCATAAACATCGATAACCTGAACGACGTCCATAAACCCGTCGGTCTCCCCGATTACCGGAAAGTCAACCATCATCCAGTAGTAGGTCTGCCCGTCATCGGTCATGCCGGTAAACACCGGAAAATCGCCGACAGGTCCCGAAGACCAACCGCCGGCAGCATCGTCCCATTTCCATATTTCGCCGGTGAGACCGACGGTGTCATCATAATAAACATCGAGGGAGTAATCGGCTCCGACATCATGCCCGAAACCGGTTTCACCGGTCGCCGGATTACGGTCGGTATCGAGCAGGGTCATGCCGGTGGAAGCCCAGGTATCGGCAAGACTGACATCACTTCGGACGCGGAAAGCGATACCGCCGCTGGCGTATGCACTTTTCAATATATCGAGACGTTTAAAGAAATCGACGCCGTATATATCGACGACACCGGTTGTAACGTCACCACGGGCATCGGCTGTTAACTCAACCCACTCCGGTTCGATAACACCTCCGCTGAGATACCAGTTGATGAATTCATCCCATAAGGTATCTTCAGCCAGTGCCAGAGACGTGTACCCCGGTTCAGGGACACTGAAATCCGGCGGGTACGGCAGGTAAATAGAGAGACCGTAAGCAAAGGGATGATCTGAGCCGAACACGTTACTGACAATAACCGGGTGCGTCGTCAGCGTTTCATCACCGACCAATACAATCTTAACTGCGACAGCCGCCTCAGCCACCGCCGTATACGGGGTCGTTTTCCGTACCTGGTCGACAAAATCGAGTAAATCGATATACGTGTCGTCATAGAAACAATCAACGTTGAAGGAAGCATTATCAACCGTCGAATAATCATTATAAGACATGACTGTCCGGACAAAATTGTCGAGAGCCGCTGCCAGGCCGTCCATGCCCCCGCTCATCGACGGCTTCAACTCGACCGCTGAAAGGGTATGGTATGTATCAACGGCAACCGAGGTATAGTATTCACCATAATTCGAAACGATCAAGTCGGCAAAATCACGGCATATAACCGGCACCGTATCGTTGGCAGGAACGAATTCACTGAAAACAGCATCGTACGGCCAGCCGTCACCCTGTTCGGTTTCTTCGGAACCGACCATAAACCAGCCGTAATCCTTGAGTTCGTAGGCAACTTCTGTCATCTGCATCATGCAGGCATCGAAGCCGATAATTCCGAAGCCGTCGGACAGGAGAGGCGAATCACCGGTGGTAATAGTTGCGAGGGCGCCAGAAATTTCGGCAATCGTCAGATAATCATCACTGTCAGTTACATCAGTACATACACCTTTTAGCGGTAATGACTGAGTGGTGTCTGCAGCACGCCAGCCGTTGCCGTGATTGCTGAATATCAGGGCATAATGAGTCGCCGGAAATTCACCGACGGTCTTATGAATGAATTCAAGCAGCGTTCCGGGGTCCCCCATGTTTGCTTCATCAGTCGAATCCCACGACCAGCCGGAATACGGAACCCATGGTTCGGAAACGAGTATGGCATCAAGTCCGTCCGGGTCCTTTTCAATCAGGTAAGCATTGGTATTTGCCGGGCCGTACCCGTCGAAAAGAGCAACAATATTCACTTTATCGGAACTGCCGGCAACCTCCATTTCGTTGAGGTCTTCAAGCATGTCTGGTTCGAGATCATTATCCGCTGCCATGTACACCATGACAGTCCAGGCATCGCTTTGAGGAAGCTGCGCTTCCTGGAAGTTAGCGGTAACTGTCTTGTCTTCGTTCATGGTGACGGTTGTCTGGAGCGATGTCGGGCTTGCCACATCGCCAATCCAGTTCACGAAATCATACCCGACATTCGGCGTGGCATTGATGGTGACAACCGTGCCGGAATCATAGGTATGTGCCCCGGCAGCCGGTACCGTCGTACCACCGGCCGGAGGGTTGGCGGCAATGGTGAGAGTAAA
>CAYSQK010000082.1:2332-7606 GCA_964433075.1 uncultured Dehalococcoidales bacterium | reverse complement strand
TTCCCTGTTTGACGACATCCGGTTCCAGCCCCATCAGCGTCAGCAGCGGTCCTGCCAGAAGCGCTCCGAGGATGCCGACGATAGCGGCGAAACCGATGGTGACGACGTATCCCTGGAGAGCGACATGGTTTGCCATGCGGGTATCGCCGGCGCCGGTGAAATGGGCAATCATTGCCCGTGTTCCCTGGTCGAGCCCCATCTTGAACGCGTCGAGCAGCGATACCAGTATCGATGCAATACCGACGCCCGCGACGGATGCCGACCCGAGCCGCCCGACCCATACCATATCGATAATCGGGCCGACCGCCGTCAGAGCGCTGTTGAGCATGGCCGGCCAGGCGAGAATGAGCATGTTCCTGGGAATGCTTCCCTGTGTCCAGTCATGTCTTGCCTGTACCTTCACGATTGAAGAGTGATTTTCTTTATCGGTTGTCGCGCTCATATTTTTCTGGTGTGAGGAAAGAAAAAAGCCCCGGAGGGCTTATTGCATGTATCGTATCGCTGCTCTCTTTTTCCCAACCACTCTATTATAGCACCGTGGCTGGTGAACAGGTACTGACTCTTTCACCTGTTTTTCCACACCCCTGCAAAATCGTAAAGAACCGTTCGAAATGCCTATTGCCAAATCATTGATAGTCATATATGATAGGGAATGGTATTGTAACCATGGGTAGTGAACGTAAAGGTAGTGACTGGCGTATGGCGGCCGTTTCGGTTAACAATCTGGTGAAATACTTCGGGTCGTTTCAGGCCCTTAACGGCGTTTCCTTTGAGGTGAACGAGGGGGAAGTCTTCGGCCTCATCGGTCCGAACGGGGCCGGTAAAACCACCACCCTCCGTATCCTTTCGACGCTCCTTCAGATAAGTTCCGGGACGGTGAATATTTTCGGGAATGAACTGCCCCGGGAAGCAACTGAAGTGCGAAAAATAATCAGTTACCTCCCTGAAGATGCCGGAGCCTACAAAATGCTGCGCGGCCGGGAGTACCTTGAATTTATTGCCCGGTTTTTTGCCGGTAAAGAGAGCGTTTCGAAAATTGTCGAGCGCGGTATCGGGATTGCCCGGCTCGGTGAGCGTATTAACGATAAGGTGGATACCTACAGCAAAGGGATGTCACGGAGGCTGCTGGTTGCTCGTGCCCTGATGATAGAGCCCAAACTCGCTATCCTCGATGAGCCCAGTTCCGGTCTCGATGTCATCAGCGCCGGTGAAATGAGAAAGATTATTCGTGATGCGGTTTCATCCGGGCTCACCGTCCTCCTCTCTTCCCATAACATGCTCGAGGTCGAATATCTCTGCGACAGAATTGCGCTGGTGAATCAGGGCAAGGTTGTCGCCGCCGGAACGGCCGAGCAGTTGAAAAATGACTACGCTGCCAGGAATATTGAAGAAGTATTTACGCGGATTGTGAACAGATGATACTAAACATCATCCGGAAAGAAATCAGAGAACTGGTCAATAAGACCACCGTCATATCTATCCTCATGGTTGCCCTTATTTTTATGTTTATCGGGCAGGTCATGGGTGACGTTCAGGAAAAAGCGGCGACCATGCCGGTCATTGCCGTCGCCGATCTCGACAGTACCCCCGAATCGAAAACGATGGTTGACTCGCTCGGAAAATATGCTCAGCTTATTTACTCGGGGACAGATATAGAGGAAGCCCGGACCCAGTTGAAAGAGAAGGAAGGCGCGGCTGTTGTCGTCATCGGCAGCGGCTTCGCTGAATCACTCGCCGGCAATGACCAGGGGCAGGTGGAAGTCGAATGGTTTATCGAAGGCGCCGGTATGACCGAATCGATTCCGGCTTCCGTCGTCGAACAGATAATAAATCTTGCTCAACGTGATGTTTCGGTGATGATGATTACCGAAAACAGCGACCTCGACCCCGACCTTGTTCTCGCGCCGGTATCGATTAATAATATAACGTATTTCAAAGACAAGGTCATGACCGGCCTGAGCCCGAACGATATCAGCAATGTCGTTACATCGCAGTCGATGGCTGTGCCTATCGCCATCATGATGCTCGTCATTCTGGCCGGCAGTTCGCTGATATCGTCGATGGGTATGGAAAAAGAAAATAAAACGCTCGAGACTCTCCTGACGATGCCGATTAAGAAGAGCTACATCATTATCGGAAAAATCGTCGCCAGTGCCATCGTCAGTCTCATTATGGCGGTTGTCTATATGGTCGGGTTTTCGTACTACCTCGGCGGTATGACCGGAGGAGCAATCAATCCGGCTGATTACGGATTTACTCTCGGGGCAATCGACTATATTCTGATAGGGGCCTCGGTTTTCCTTGCGCTGCTGGCAGCTTTGGCCATCAGCATCGTTCTCGGTGCCTTCACCACCAATTACCGCTCGGCTCAGACTATGACGCTGCCTTTGACCGGGGTTGCCATGTTTGCCATGTTCATGAATATGTTCCAGGACTTCGGAACCATGGCCTTCCCGCTTCAGGTTATTTTGTTCCTGATTCCGTTTTCTCACCCTATGATGGCGATGAAGGAATTGATGTTCGATAACTACACGCTGGTTATTGCCGGCATCGGATATACCTTCCTCTTCACGGTGGCTACCATCGCTGTTGCCGCCTGGGTATTCAACACCGACCGCCTGATTACCGGTAAAATCAGCCGCGTAAAAAGTCGCGAAAAAGTCGCTTCCTGAAAAACGGTAATAGAGTTGTGAATACCCGGATGAGTTGGTATACTGGTAAAAATTCAAAGGTCGGTATCTGCTGATACCGATACTAAAAAATCCTGGAGGATATGATTACATGAAGGAAGTCTATGAATTTCTCAAGAAAGCCGGCGTTTATTACCTGGCAACAGCCGAAGGTGACCAGCCGAGGGTCCGGCCGTTCGGTACCTACCACATTTTTGACAACAAACTGTACATCCAGACCGGCAAGAAAAAAGATTGTTCGAAACAGATGGTAAAAAATCCGAAGGTTGAAATCTGCGCCATGGATGGCGATAAATGGATTCGTATTCAGGCGCTTGCTGTCGAAGACGACCGGGTCGAAGCGAAACAGAGTATGCTCGATGCCTACCCGAATCTGAAAGCCATGTATTCGGCAACTGATGACAATACCCAGGTTCTTTACCTGAAAAATGCGGTGGCAACGATTTCTTCCTTCTCGGGCGAACCGAAAGTCATCAAGTTCTAAACAGTATTCAAACGACTGGTAAAGAGGGTGGCGGATTATCCGCCGCCCTCTTTTGTTTTCTGCGTGCATTGTCAGGCTGTTCGGTACGCGTCGGTGTTCGAAACCGCGATATTTGCTCCGCCGTACCATACCCGGCACACCGCTGGTTCTTTACATATTGTTTGATTTCAATTAAGATAGATATATGAGAAAGCATTTTACCGCCAAACTACTCGAGGTCGTCGGGGCGATACTTCCTCTGGTTGCCGTCGTCATCATTCTGCAGTTCGTCATTGTCAGGATGCCTGCCGGTATTTTTACGCAATTTCTGGTTGGGGCCGCAATGGTGATTGTCGGTATGGCGCTTTTTCTGCTTGGGTTAGAAATCGGTATCCTGCCGATGGGTAAAGTGCTCGGCGCCGAACTGCCGAGGCGCGGCTCGATTCTGCTGATTATCGCCATTGCCTTTCTCATCGGTTTTCTGGCAACCGTTGCCGAACCGGATGTCATGGTGCTGACAGGGCAAATTGATACTGTGTCGGGAGGCGAAGTTTCGCGGAGCGTTCTTATTTATGTTATTGCCGCCGGGGTCGGTTTCTTCATTGTCATGGCCTTGCTTCGCATTCTTCTTAATGTACCGATAGCCTGGCTGTTTGCTGTCGGTTACGGTGTTGTCCTGATACTGGCACTGTTTACGCCGGCCGCGTATGTACCCGTGGCTTTCGATTCCGGCGGGGTAACGACCGGGCCGATGACCGTCCCGATTATTCTGGCGCTCGGCTTAGGCTTCAGTTCCGTGCTCTCAGGGAAATCAGCCCTGTCTGACGGGTTCGGATTGATTGGCCTCGCTTCGCTCGGTCCGATAATCGGCGTCATGGTTATGGGGATGGTGTTCAATTGAACGGCTCGTTTATTTTTGAAGGATTCGGCGGGGTCGTGCTGGGCATTATCAAAGCCCTCGGCCCTCTGATTGTGCTGTTCCTTCTGTTCCAGTTATTTGTCCTTAAACTGCCGAGACGTTTCCTGTTGAATCTGCTGATCGGGTCCCTCCTGGCGCTGGTCGGACTCGGGCTGTTTCTCCAGGGCGTGCATATCGGCTTTCTCCCGGCCGGTCAGGCAATCGGTGAGATGCTCGGAACCATCAGACTCAAATGGCTGTTGATTCCGTTTGGGTTAGCAATAGGCTTCCTCACGACCTGGGGTGAGCCGGCGGTGAGAATTCTTTCCGACCAGGTTGAAGAGGCCTCCGGCGGTTCGATTCGCGGCAAATTTGTCCTCTACGGCGTTGCCGCCGCCGTGGCTGTTTTTATTGCCCTCGGTATGGCGAAAATCGTCTACGGGATACCCCTTTTATGGATAATCATCCCGGGATATCTGATTTCTATTCTATTGCTTTTCTTCAGTGATAAAAGTGTTATCGCCATTGCCTTCGATGCCGGCGGTGTTGCTACCGGCCCGATGGCAGTGACCTTCCTCATGGCTCTGGCAGTCGGCATTGCGACGTCTATCGAAGGCCGGGACCCGGTTACGGACGGATTCGGGCTCATTGCCCTGATTGCTCTGGCCCCGATATTGACAATTCTGGTTATTGGACTGATAATCCGTTTACAGTTACGAAAAAAAGAGGAGAAACTAATGGCTGAGATGAAGCTCATCATCACCATCGTCAGGAAAGGGTGGGGAGAAAAAGTCCTCGAAGCTTCCATGCAGGCCGGTGCCGAAGGCGGTACCGTTATGTACGGGCGGGGAGTCGGCATACACGAAAAGCAGAAAATCCTCGGTATCACGGTCGAGCCGGAAAAAGAGATAGTGTTCACCGGTACCTATGCCGATAAATCAGAAGCTGTTCTTGACGAAATAGTAACGACGACCGGTTTAGGGAAACCGGGAATGGGCATTGCCTTTGTAATTCCCGTCGAAAAAGTTGTCGGCGTTGTCCATCAGGTTGCCGAACCGGAAGTCGTGGCTGTTGCTGCGCCGGATGAAGAACCCTCCAGCGAATTGCCGAATCTGTAAGGAGAAGGTATGCGGGAAGATGAAGACGGATACCGCCTCTGGCTCAGGTATCCCCCTGTTGATGACACAGCCAGGCTTTCCCGGTATCGTCAGGCGATAGAATTC
>CAYSQK010000082.1:0-2232 GCA_964433075.1 uncultured Dehalococcoidales bacterium | reverse complement strand
CCGGTGAAACTCGGCGGACTTTCGACGGCTGACCCCCGTCACCCGGACGTCGCCCGGTGGTGGAGAGAGAAAATCGATGAAATATACGGTCTGATACCGGATTTCGGCGGCATTCAGGTAAAAGCGAGTTCGGAAGGTCAATCCGGCCCTCAGCAGTTCGGGGCAAACCATGCCGACGGGGCAAACATGCTGGCCGACGCCCTTTCACCCCACGGCGGCATTGTTCTCTGGCGGGCGTTCGTGTACGATACCTCGATTGACGCTGACCGCGCGAAGTGTGCCTGGAAAGAATTCGTACCGCTCGACGGTACGTTTCACAACGGTACCTTTGTCCAGGTAAAGAACGGCCCGGTCGATTTTCAGCCGCGGGAACCGTTTCACCCTCTGTTTGGTGCCGTGCGGAAAACACCCCTCGCCATGGAGTTCCAGATTACTCAGGAATATCTCGGACAGGATGTCCACCTTGTCTACCTTGCCCCGATGTGGAAAGAAATCCTCGGTGCTGATACCTTTGCCTCTGGCGAAGGCTCGCCGGTCGCAAAGATTATCGACGGCTCGTTGTACGGCATGACTGATACGGCCATCGTCGGCGTCGCTAATACCGGCTCGGAGCCGAACTGGTGCGGTCACCACTTCGCTCAGGCGAACTGGTACGCCTTCGGCCGTCTTGCCTGGGATTATACCCTGACGAGCGATGAAATATGCGAAGAATGGGTGAGGATGACCTGGTCGAATGATGATACTGTCGTTGCTTCGCTCAAATCGATGATGCTCGGGACATGGGAAGCCTGCATCGACTACATGACGCCGCTTGGGCTTCACCATCTCATGCAGGAAGGGCATCACTACGGCCCTGACCCCGGGTTTCATAATGCTCCCCGCGAGGACTGGAATAACGTCTACTACCATAAAGCTGACGAAGCTGGTCTCGGGTTCGACCGCAGCCGCACCGGCAGTAATGCCGTTTCCCAGTATTTCAGCCCTTTGAAAGAACGGTTCGATTCTCTGGAAACCTGCCCGGAAGAGTATCTGTTGTGGTTCCACCACGTTCCCTGGCAATACCGTCTCCGGTCCGGCAGAAAGCTTCTCGAAGAACTCCGGTACCGCTACGAGAGAGGCGTTTCATACGTCGGACAGATGCGGCAGGTATGGAATTCCCTGAAAGGGAAAATTGATGGAGAACGCTATGAACACGTTCGCCGAAAACTGGCGTCTCAGGAAGAAAATGCCTGCCTCTGGCGGGACGTTTGCCTGAAATATTTTGGAACATTCGTGAAATAATAAGGTATTGTCCTTCTTGACGGAAATAGCCGGGTCATTTTCTGCATCAAATATCCTGTGTACACAGAAAACACGTCTGGTGAACGCTGGTTAGACAGATTATTCAACTATTTTATAAACAAACCATAAACAGAAATCTCCTCTTGACATTTTATTCAACCTGTGTTTATCATAGAAGGACTGGAAGTGTTTATACTTTGTTTATAATCGGGTGCAATGGAAAATAGCAGGTTCGGCAATAGAATAAAGGAATTGAGACAGCAGGCCGGGTTAAACCAGCGGGTTGTCGCCCGGCTGGTCGGCATCGATTTCTCATACCTTTCGAAAATTGAAAAAGGCCTCGTCGTACCGGCCAGGGAAGTGATTCTCAAGCTGGCCGAGGTACTGTCCGGCAGTACTGATGAATTGCTGACCCTTGCCGGCAAACTTCCTTCAGATATCATAGAGCAGCTCCACAATAATCCGGCCATGTTGAAATCTCTGAGAAACGGCCGGGTTGGGAAAAGTCGCGCCGGTGCGGTAAACGGCACCTCGTTCGGCCGTACATTGAAAGAACTCCGGGAAAAAGCCGGAATGAGCCAGAGCGAACTGGCTGACGAACTGGGAATCAATTTTACCTACCTCAGCAAGATTGAAAACGGTATCAGGCCGGCCCCCAGTGAAAAGTTGATATACCGGCTGGCTGAGATTTTACATGCAGATTCGGATGAACTGCTCGCAATATCAGGAAAAGTACCTGCCGAGGTAGTCGGCAGGCTGCAGAACGAAAAAACGATGCATGCTCTCAGGAGCGCTTACATAAAAAACATGGACAGGAGGGACGGGGTTATGCATAAATTGAAGTCCTTATTCAGTTTACAGGGACTGACACGCGTTGCATTGCCGGTTGTGCTGGTCGCAGCCGTGGCTGCTTCGCTGGTCTTCTCGGCGCCGATGCCGGTGAAAGCCGTT
>CAYSQK010000081.1:0-7719 GCA_964433075.1 uncultured Dehalococcoidales bacterium | reverse complement strand
CGGTACGATGCTTTGATACCTTTGATGGGAGGGGGCGATGTTCCTGCTTCCGGCTTTGCGTTGTACCTTGACCGGGTGATGGAGAAGGCGAAAATCGATACGACTCCGGAGACGGGCAGTGTTCTGGTACGAACGGCGGATGAGGCGAATCTCAAGGGAGCGTTCGATTTGGTAAAATCGCTCCACGAAGCCGGGTATATCGCCGGGATGGATCCGGGAAACGGGAGCGATGCGGCAGAGGCTGACTGGGTTATCGAAGTCGGTGCCGGTGAGATACCGTTTACCGTGTGGGATATGAAGTCAGGGACAAACTCCGGTGCGGCGACGAAGGCGGAAGTTTTAAAGAGGGTTAAAGGTAGCGAATAATAATCTTAAATCCCTCTTAATCTCCCTTTACGAAAGGGAGAAAGTTTTGATTGATGACAGACTATGGATTTGCAGCAAAGTCATAGACTATTAAATTATTGAAGGATTTTAGATTCCCGTCCCGATTGAAATACGGGATTAAGAAACCTGCGCGGGAATGACAAAAGGGAAACGGTGATGACACGGTAAGTAGGTGAGGATGGTTGTTGGTGGTTTTTGTCCGCAGGGCGGACTCAACCGCACCCTACGCGAGGTTCGTTCACTGCAATGACATAGTGTATGAATATAAGGAGCAGGATATATCAGTAATCTAAAGATAGCATTACCAAAAGGGCGCCTTTTACCGGATACCGCCGCTCTCATCGAAAGAGCCGGGTGGGGTATCGAAGGCTATGTCGAAGGCGCCCGTTCATACCGATTGAAATCGGAAAAATACCCGGGCATGCTGGCCAAGATGCTCCATGAGAAGGACGTTCCCATTCAGGTGGCCATCGGCAACTACGACCTCGGCATCTGCGGGCTCGACTGGCTCCGGGAGTTGACGGTGAAGTATCCGAGTTCCGGGCTGGTGGAGTTGAGAAACCTGGACTTTGGCGGGGGCGTCCTCTACATGGCGGCGGGACGCGCCGCCGGACTGACAGATATCGGGAAAATTTCTTCCTGTGAAACGACAGTGCGCATCGTCAGCGAGTATCCGAACATGGCGGAGGCGTTTGCGCTGAAGAACCGGCTGAGGCGGTTCAGCATCTACCCTCTCTGGGGAGCCGCCGGCGCTTATCCTCCGGAAACTGCCGAACTGGCATTGATTCGTCAGGGTGAAGAAGTAACTGATTCCGACCTCGTTCCGGTGAACGTCATACTCAGTTTCAATGCCTGTCTCATCGCCAACCGGAATTCATGGGAAAAAGAAGACCTGAGCAGTATTCTCGAATCCATCGATACGGCGCTGAGAACAGAAAAGAAGAAACAGGTGACGGTACCGGAGATACCGAACGGGCAGAACGGCGGGGTGACCTGCCGGTTCGATGACGGCACAATCAAGCTGGCGCTGCCGGACGGCCATGCTCAGAAGCATACCATCCGGCTCCTGGAAAAAGCCGGAGTAACGGTAAGTGAGTATCCATCGAAATCGGGGATACGGCGACCGTCGTCGAATCTGGAAGGCGTCAGTATCAAGGTGATACGGCCGCAGGATATGCCGCTCCAGGTGGCGAACGGGAATTTTGACCTGGCGATTACCGGGAAGGACTGGGTGCTTGACCACCTGTACCAGTTCCCTGCGAGCCCGATACAGGAACTGCTCGATTTGACATCGAGTTGGGTGAAAATCGTGGCGGTGGTCGACGGTAAACTGCCGGTGACAAGTATCGGTGAGCTGAGGGACTACTATGCCGAGCGTTCGATGCCGGTACGGGTAGCGTCGGAGTATACTAATATTGCCGATGCCTGTGCCCGGGAAAATCGGTTGGGAATGTACAAGGTCATACCGACGTGGGGAGCGACGGAAGCGTTCCTGCCGGAGGATGCCGACATGCTGATTGAAAATACCGAAACAGGCGGGACGATTGCCCGGCATAATCTCAAGATTATCGATACGCTGTTCGAATCGACCGCCCGTCTCATAGGAAACCGGAACAGTATCATGTCGCCGGAAAAAGGTGAGAGAATCAAAGCAATCGTGAAGATACTGGAAACGGGAATCGAAGAACCGCAGGCGAAAAAATGAGAATTATCGAAGGGTACGAGTCGTTACAGGCAATCCTGACCCGGCAGGGGCCGTCAGGCAGGTCGTTCGAGAGTGACGAGCGCGAGAAGTCAGTCCGGGAGATAATCGCTGAGGTTGCGCGCCGGGGAGATGCGGCGTTATATGATTTCACGTCCCGGTTCGACGGCGTGAAGCTGACATCGCTCGAAATACCGAAAGAAACAATCGAGACGGCTCTCGATGAGATACCGCCGGAACTGCTGGCTGCACTGAAACTGGCGGCGGCACGGATTTCGTCCTACCATACCGCCCAGCGTGACAGTCTGCTGCAGGAGCGGGTGAAAGACGGTCTCGGCTGGCTGATACGGCCTCTGAAACGGGTCGGCATCATTGTTCCGGGACAGGCAGCGCCGTTACCATCATCGCTCCTGATGGGGGTGATGCCGGCGAAAGCGGCGGGCGTAAAGGAAATTATTGTCGTGACACCGCCGCAGAAGAATGGAAAGGTACACCCGGCGACGCTGGCGGCGGCGGCAATTGCCGGCGTGGATAAGGTCTTTTCGGTCGGAGGCGCCCACGCGGTGGCAGCGCTGGCATTCGGAACGGAAACGATTCCTGCCGTGGATAAAATCTGCGGACCGGGCAATATTTACGTGACGCTGGCGAAGAAACTGCTCTACGGGACGGTAGGTATCGACGGCCTGTTCGGGCCTTCGGAAGTGGTTATCATTGCCGATGACAAGGCTGACCCGGCGTATTGCGCTTCCGATTTGCTGGCGCAGGCGGAGCACACTTCCGGCTCGGCAGTGCTGCTGACGGATTCGGCGGCGGCGGCAGAAAAGGTACGGATGGAAGTCGAAAAGCAGGTGAAAATGCTTCAGCACAGCCAGGAGACGGAAAAGAACCTGTTCGACTACGGCATGATTGGCGTCGTCGAGAATCTCGATCAGGCAGTCGAACTGGCGAACCGGTATGCTCCGGAGCACCTGCTGCTGCTTGTAGAAAAACCGGAGGAATACCTCGGTAAAATCACCGCTGCCGGGTGCGTTATTACCGGTACAAAAGGGACGGTGGCGCTGGGCGATTACATTGCCGGACCGTCACACATCCTTCCGACCGGCGGGACGGCGCGGTTCGGCTCCCCGCTGAACGTGACCGATTTCGTGAAAATAACCAGCCTGGTGAATACGAACGAATTCGATATCGATTCGATTGCCCGGTCGGGCAAACTTATTGCCGAAGCCGAGGGGCTCGACGCGCATGCGAAGGCGCTTGGGAAGAGAATAACGGAATAATTCGCCCCGGCCATTTTTACAAAAGGACGAAATTATAAGAATATCCGGGTATAACGGTAATAGAATGTACCGGAGACACTGGTTATAATCAAGGTTTTCTGAGTACCAGCTTTCACAGGAATGGTAGCATCATAGATAAAGTAGTGAATGAACCCATGATGCCTTTTCGTACACCAGCGTCAAAAACGGTGCGGTTTCTTTAACCGATGTGTGCTCTACCATCACTTCAAACAGCAGAGGGTTTGAGTAAGTAGTCTGTTTCAGCGTTTCTGTAAGTTCTTCCCAATCGATAAAACCTTCTCCAGGCGGAACGTGGTCCGTGAACTCACGAATACGGTCGGAAAGATGGACGGAAAATAAACGGTCTTTCATGAAATCCAGCAGGTCGAACGACTTCGGCCCGTCAACCTGATCATGCGATGAATCGTAACAGAAGCCGATGTATTCGCTTTCGAAGCACGTTACTGCTTCTGTTGCAAGGTCGGTTGAAGGTCCGGGGAGCACATTCTCCACCGCAAGTTTGATACCTGTTGCTTTCAGTACCGGTTCAAGCATTTTCAAGGACTCTGTTAGTGTTGCCAGCAAACTGGTGAAATCAGACTGCCCGATATCGAATGGTATCGGATGTGCAACAATGATCGGCACTTCGAGAGCCGCACCTGCCTCGATAATCGGTTTCATGCGTTCGGGACTGTCCGGATAACACAAGCTAATACCGTAGATAGAATCTATTTTGATATTATGTTGCTGTAAAAGCGACCGAAATTTTTCCCGTTTATTGCTGTCGAGAATCCCTGAGTGCTTCATGTCCTGTCCAAGTGAGACATGAGTAAAGCCGGTTTGAGCAATGAGAGGTATCTGGGTGTCAATCGGTACCGAGTTAATCGAAGCAGGTAGAAATAGAGAGTGACGGTCTGTCCAATATTCCTCCTGATCAGGAGTTATTCTCAATCCAGAGGTTTTACGGCTTTGTGCTTTATTTCTGTACGCCTGTGCCCTTTCGGCGGACTTTAAGTGAAAGTTCCATATCCAGGGCTTCAGCTACTTTAAAAAAGGTTCTTAGAGTGGTGTTATAGTCACCCTTTTCCAGCCTGGATATTGCGGGTTGCCTGGTTCCGATGGTTTCGGCTAGTTCGGTCTGGCTGATGCCCAGTTTGTGACGGCGTTTAATCAGGCTTGTGATGATATCATATTTCGGCTGTAAAGCCTCGTATTCACGATGGATTTCTGACTTCCTGAGTAACGCTGCTTCAAATTCAAGATAATCGGTCGGTTTATTTTCTGCCATTGTATTGTTCTATGTTAATTATTATCACATTATATTATAACGGATATGGTATAATGTCAATTAAGCAACTGGTACTTGTTCATTCTCTCAAGTGCGCAATCTTTCTCTTTCCTCGGAATTTTGTCTGTTTTCTTTTCGATAGCATGCAATAACACGAATTCCTGTCGGATGAACGTGAAGAAAAAAATCCGATACGAACTAGAACTGTGTCTGATTCTCAGTTCTCGTAGGCCGGACTTATCGATTTTCCTTACATACGGCATTCCTAAACTAATGTTCAATTCTCTCAAAAGTTTAAAAACATGCAGAATTTCGGCGATTGCTCCATCCGGTTGGTATATCCGGGAGACGTACATATACTTGGGATGACAGAGGTGTAATTCGGCGTTGTGGTTGTGGTATTACCTGATTTCTGAATCAGGAGTTATTTTCGATTATTTCAGCAGCGTCTTCGAGGGCAGGGGCATGATAAGTGACCGGTTCTTTCGCTGGTTCCCGAACGAGTATGGCGGGAATGCCGGCTGATTCGGCTCCGCGGACATCGGCTGTAATATTATCACCGACCATCCAAACTTTTTCCGGGTTTCCAGCGAGGTAGCGGGCGTAGCGAAAAATGCCCGGATTCGGCTTATCGTATCCGACTTCTCCCGAACTGATACAGCCGTTGAAGAGGTTTCCGAACGGCATCCGGCGGACAATATCGGCAAGTTCAGGAAAGTTGTTCGAGACGATGTAATGGCGCCAGCCTTTGCTTTTCAGGTTTTCAAGGACAGGCAATGTGTCATCATACAGCCGGTAATTATCCGGCCGGAGAATTGACTGATGCGCCATTTCTGCCATGAGCAAGGATTCCTTCGGGTTGTAACCGGCTTTTTCGACGGCTTCGGCAAGGAGTGGTCTGACCAGATTCCACCAGGCTTCCGGCGACGAAAGTTCCGGGTGGTATTTTTCAGCGAAGTGCCAGGGAAACCTGCGGCTGAAGTTCGCTTTCAGGGTTTCATGTGTCTGACTGTGACCGGGATGGAGAGCATCGAGTGCCTGAAGAAGGCCGCCGCTCCATTTCGAATCGATAACGAGGGTGCCGTCGAAATCCCAGAAGACAGCTTTATTTTGTGATGCCACGCAGTGCTCCTTGTAGGTTGTCCCGTATTGTTATACAGGATTTCGGGGCGCCGGACAAGGGTATTTTTGTGTATTCCTCATTGTCCGCTTTCGCATATCGGTGCTACAATGTGAATTGTTTACTGCCAGTAAAAAGGAAAAAACATGTCCGGTCAAGATGGAATAGCGAAGTTCATACGAAAAGACCTTAAAGCCTTCGGTGGGTATTCGGCAAGAATCGATCCGGCAACGCTCGAAGGTAAAGTCGAGGTCAAGCCCGAGAACATTATCAAGCTCGATGCCAATGAAAATCCGTACGGCTGCTCGCCGGCGGTACAGCGGGCAATGGCTTCGTATCATGATTTCAGTATCTATCCGGATGACAGCCAGATGAAACTGAAGAAGCTGCTAGCGGACTACTGCGGGGTTGGGGAAAAATACATCGTTGCCGGCAGCGGCAGCAATCAGCTCATTGACCTTATTCTCCGGTTGTTTCTTGAATATGGTGAAGAAGTGATAAACTGCGTGCCGACATTCGGAATTTACAAATTCAGCACCGACCTGTGCGGCGGGAAGCTGGTCAATATTCCAAGAAAATCGGATTTTTCAGTGGACATACCGGCGGTCAAAGCGGCCATTACGCCGAAAACGAAGGTGATTTTCCTGGCAAATCCGAATAATCCGACCGGTAATATGACACCGGAAGCAGACATCATCGAACTGCTCGAAACCGGCCTGGTGACGGTCATCGATGAAGCGTACGTCGAATTCAGCGGCGGAACGGTGATGCCGCTGGTTGAGCAGTACCGGAACCTCATCGTGCTGCGGACGTTCAGCAAGTGGGCCGGCCTGGCCGGACTGAGGATCGGTTATGGTGCTTTCCCGCCGGAGATTGCCGAATACCTGCTGCGAATCAAGATTCCCTACAATGTTAACGCCGCGGCGCAGGTGGCGGTCGAGGAATCGTTCAAGAATATCGATTCTCTGAAAACCGTCATACAGTTGATAATAAAAGAACGGGAAAGACTTTTCAGCGAGCTTCAAACGATAAACTGGCTGAAACCTCAACCTTCGCAGGCTAACTTCATCCTCTGCCGGGTGGAAGGTAATGCGAAACAGCTCCGTCAGAGCCTCCAGGACAAGGGCATTCTGATACGGTACTACGACGATGCGCTGCTGCAGGATTATGTCCGCATCAGCGTCGGGAAGCCCGAGCATACCGATGCCCTCATGGATGTGCTGAGGAGCCTGTAGGCTTTTCTTCACAATGTAACCGATGCCTCCGGTACGTTTTTTTACCATTGTATTCGGTCTGCATCATTCTATGCCCGTTGTTTTTCTCAATTTACCAACCATGATTCAGCACAATCCTTTCTTTGACAAAATGGCATTCCCGGTATAAAATATCACAAAGTTGTGATAAAAAGGGTAACAAAGATGACAGATGTGCGATATCCCGAAGAACTGATAGCAAAAGTCCGGGAATTCCAGTTGGATAAGGGCTACACAGACCAGCAGATGGCTGACCTTATGGGGTGTAACCGGCGAACGTACCAGCAGACTCGGACCCGCAAGATGAAACTCGGTAATGCATTCCTGAAGGGAGCGATGAAGCTCCTTACCTCAAAGGAAGCAGCGAGACGGAAGTCCGGTGTGATAACGAGGAAAACGGGTGAGACGGATATTACGATGCAGCTTCTCATCGACGGCACCGGAAAATGGGAAATAGACACAGGCGTCTTTATGTTGAATCACCTTTTATCACAAATAGCGAAACATGGGCGATTCGACCTGATTATCAAAGCAACCGGTGACGACCCTCACCATCTCATCGAAGATGTCGGCATCTGCCTTGGCCAGGCATTCCATGAAGCGCTCGGGGAGCGGACGGGAATTATCAGGATGGGAGATGCGACGGTGCCGCTCGATGAAGCGCTTTCGGTGGTGGCGGTTGACCTGAGCGG
>CAYSQK010000080.1:0-7761 GCA_964433075.1 uncultured Dehalococcoidales bacterium | reverse complement strand
TCCTCGAGACCGATGCTCCGGTATCGTACGGCAGGGAAGACCGCTACGAGTCCGCCCCGAAAGACGTAGTACGCTCGCTGAACGCCTCAGCCGCAATACGGGAGACCGACGCAACCTCGCTGGCCGAACAGACCACGCAGAATGCGATACAATTCTTCCGGCTGCCGATTATTTCCTGATATTCTTTCCGTTGGCGGCAATAACTTCCTTATACCAGTACGCCGAGTCCTTGAGGGTGCGTTCGCCGGTGGCGTAATCGACATACACTAACCCGAACCGCTGTTTGTAGCCTTCAGCCCATTCGAAGTTATCCATAATCGACCAGTACATGTACCCATTGACGGGAATGCCGTCATCGGAGGCACGTTCGAGTTCACCGAGATAGCGCTTCAGAAAATCGATTCTCTGCGGGTCATGCACTTTGCCGTCGGTATGAATCCAGTCCATATTAGCCATGCCGTTTTCAGTGATGACGAGCGGCAGGTTATAGCGCTCATACAGGAATTTCGGGCCCCAGTAGAGAGCTTCCGGAGTAAGGCGCCAGTTCATGGTCGTCAGAGCAGGCCCGTCCGCACCGAGTACAGGAACAGGACTGTCAGCACTGATGACATCGCCGCGGTAGATATTGACGCCGTAGAAATCAAGCGGCTGGCAGATGGTTTTCAAGTCAGCGGCCTTGATTTCCGGCATGTCCGCTTCAAACAATTTCAATCCGTCCTCAGGATAGTGCCCGAGAACCATCGGGTCAGCGAACCAGGTATTACTGCCGCAGTCCTTCGTCCTGACGGCAAACATGCTTTCCCTCGCAGCGTCAATATCTTTTTTCCGGGGAGTAGCCGGTATCATGGTAACGCCAACGGGAGCGGCACCAATCTGCGGTTTCGCTTTCGCTCCGGCCCGAATCACCTGAGCAGCTTTCCCGTGTGCCAGGAGGGCATTATGGGCAATCGTCAGGACTTCTCTGAAACCGAGCCTGACGCCGGGGGCATGTCTGCCTTCACGGTGGCCGGCATCGACGAATACCTGCGGTTCGTTGAGGGTCATCCAGTGCGTCACCCTGTCCGAAAGTTTATCGACGATAACCCTGGTATATTCGGCAAACCAGTCAGAGCTGTCCGGATTCATCCATCCGCCCCTGAGGTACAATTTATACGGGTAGTCCCAGTGAAAAAGCGTCACCCACGGCTGCACCCCGTTTTCCAGCAGAGAATCAACCAGTTTGTCATAAAAGTCGAGCCCCTTTGCATTGACTTTTCCCGTACCTTCCGGCATCACCCGGGGCCAGCTTACGGAGAGTCGATAGGCTTTCAACCCGATTTCTCCCATCAGACGAGCGTCTTCCCGGTAACGGTGATAGTGGTCGCAGGATACATTACCGGTATTTCCTTCCCAGATTCTCCCCGGTTCACTGCACATCATATCCCAGACGGAAAGTCCCTTACCGTCATCGAAGGCCGCCCCTTCGACCTGGTAACTCGCTGCCGCGGCACCCCAGACAAAATTATTTGCGAAAGCCATATTCGTCCTCCTCAGTATTTTCTTTCTCCGCTGACGGCGGACAAACTCTTAGTCATCGTGAAAAATACCAGTTTATCACCGCCGAAGGGAATCGAATCTTCACTCTGCATCGTAAATCCGCGTCTTTCCCAGAAATCGCGGGCAACGAGAGACGCGCTCAGGTCGAGAACCGGAATACCCAATTGAATCGCCCGGTTTTCAAGCATTTCATAGATTTTCTTCCCGATGCCCGAATTCTGACAATCAGGGTCGACATATACCCGGCGAATATTCGCCTCCAGCAGAATGCCGGTACCGACAATGCCACGTTCGTTTTCGGCAACGACGCAATACCCTTTACCGGTATCATCGCTGATATTTTCCAGGCTGTGATAGCCCCGGTAAACAGTCAGTGCACCTTCAGGATAGACAACGCTGTAGGAAACGTTCACCACATGATGAATCAGGCGGTGAACAGCCTCCAGGTCTGCCGTTTGAAATTCCCTCATCCGAACCGGCTGCTCAATCATGATTACCTATAGGTATCGAAAAGACTCCTGACCTTCAGTTTTTTCTTTATTTCATCGATGGTAACAGGCTCTTCGGTGAGTATTTCGACCCGTACCGAATGCCCCGGTCTCAGGTGGAAGAAATTATCCGATACCACCACACCTTTTCCTTTGTATTCAAGCCATGCCCAGAGTGCCGGCGCCGCCGACGTCACCGCAACCGAATGAATCTTCCCTTTACCTTTGACATCGATTTCGATTTCAGGCTTCAGCAATTCCATGTGTTTCGGTTTCACGAAAGATACGAAATTATCAGAAACCGGCGCACCATCGACCGTAAGTTCCAGCCAGACCATGAGGTCGCGCGCTCCGTATTTTTTCATCTCACCGCTCAGAGAGAGTGTGCCGGTGCGGGTGTTCCGGGCAGGAGGAATTTCGATTTTTTTCGAATCCTTCAGCAGGACTTTCCCGGTAACGGTCATCACTTCCCAGGAGAGTTCACCGGTGCATTTTTCCGCCAAGTCACTCGTTACATGGACTTCGACGGTCCCTTTACTACTGTCTTCGACCCCTGAAACGAGAAGGGGCGCATAAAAGCGTTTCGCCAGATAGTGAAGCGCTTTCCAGCGATGGTGATAGTCGATTGACGACCAGCTAGCCACCGGCCAGCAGTCATTATGCTGCCAGTAGAGGGTGCCCATCGTCCGCGGCATGTTTCTCCGCCAGTGCTCAATGGCGTATTTCATGGCCAGACCCTGAAGAATCTGGCTTGCCCAGAGGGTCATTTCGAAATCGGACGGCAGGCGGAACCAGTCCAGCATATAGGTCATAATGGTTGTGTTACCGATGCCGCTCCGCTGGTGATGCTCCATGACGTAGCTGGTAATGTTTCTGTCCGAGGTTTTCGTATACCCGTTGACCGTCTGCGGTTCCGGGAAAGACTGAAATCCGAATTCGCTGGCGAAACGGTGCATGGCCGTCCGGTACCACTCGAAGGGCTCTTTCCCATGCCAGACATTCCAGAGATGAGCATCTCCCCAGCGAATTTCATTGAATTCAGCCCTGTTCCCATAAGGAGAGTGGGGACTGCACGGCCAGTAATTCCCGTCCGGGTCCAGCTTGACGGCCAGGTCATGAATCAGTTTGTCAAAAAGTTTACTGTAATCGCGCCAGCTCATCTGGCGGTCATTCCACTCATCGCCGACCCAGCCCTGTTCGATTTCATTATTCCCGCACCAGAGGGCAATGCAGGGATGACTGCGGAGTCTCTTCAGATTATCTTCAACTTCGATACGAACGTTAGCCATGAAGAAATCATCGAAAGCCGGATAAGCAGCACAGGCAAACATGAAGTCCTGCCAGACACAGATACCCAGTTCATCACACAGGTCGTAGAAAATATCCTGCTCGTAAATACCGCCGCCCCAGACACGGAGCATATTCATGTTCGCCTTCACGGCATCGCCGACAAGCCGACGATAGTCATCATCGGTGACACGCGCAGCAAAGGTATCCGCCGGAATCCAGTTAGCTCCTTTCGCAAAGAACGGAACACCGTTTACGGCAAAGCGGAACGATTCGCCCCACTTATCTTTTTTCCGCTGGAGTTTCAGGGTCCTGAGCCCGATTCTTCTGGTAACGGTGTCGAGACATCTCCCGTTCCGGTCGAGAAGTTCTACCTTCACCTCGTAGAGCGGCTGTTTTCCCATGCCGTTCGGCCACCATAACTCAGGGTTTGCACAATCGAGCCTGACGGTCGACCGGCCTTTCAGAAAACCGGCTTTCCCCGAAGCAGCACATACCCCGTCTTTCGTGACGGTTACCGAAACACTTAATCCCGCGGACGCGACTGTTTTCTCAATCTGCGATGTCACCTCAAGCCTGACATGACCGCCGGGGAGGTGTTTCTGGCGAATCGAAACATCTTTGACCCGGGCAGTCCGGACAGCCACCAGTTCGATGTGCCTCCAGATACCGCAGGTCAGCAGTACGGGCCCCCAGTCCCAGCCGTAATTGCACTGTTCTTTCCGAACCCAGTTGCCGCCGGGGATGGTATGAGGGCCGGACCTGAGGGGAATCGGGTGGGCCGCCTGTTTTTTCCTGATATAAGGAAGTGTCGATTCGAACTTAATATCGATAGTGTTACGGCCTTTTTTCAGGATTCCGGTACCATCGAATTCATAGGTCCTGAACATATTTTCGGTACGGGCAATTTCACGGGCGTTTATTTTAATGACTGCCAGAGTATCAAGCCCGTAACAACGAAGGATGATTTTTTCACCATGCTCCAGAAATTCTTCTGATATCTGAAATTCGCGGGAGTATGTCCAGCCTGCCTCGCCAACCCACTGAAGACTATCTTCGTTGTCGCGGTAGTACGGGTCCGGTATCTTTCCCGCTGTTAAAAGGTCAGTATGAACATTACCGGGAACGACGGCTTTTACCGTTTCTTTTTTCCCGGTCTGCTGCAGGGTCCATTCACCATCAAGACTGAAAATCTGCATCTTCTTCCTGCTTTTTCACTATTTCTCTTACTTCGGAGCCACGAACCGGTATCCGCCGCCGCGGTCGTTGAGAATGATACTGGGAGGTGAATCCTTCAACTTGCTCCTGAGACGCCGGATATAGGTCCTGATAACCTCGGTATTGGTATCTTCTCTGCCGAGGACATCATTGAGCAGGGTCTGGCTGCTGATAGTCTGACCTTCATTCTTCATCAGAGCGTAGAGCACCTTGCATTCGGTCGGCGTCAGTTTGACCTTTCCCTCCTTCGATTCGACTTCATTCGAGTTCAGGAGAAGCCTCAAATTCCCGCGAACCAATGAGTGACTTTCCAGACCGATAGACTGGACACTGGCTCTTCGGAGTACCGAATTTACCCTGGAAACCAGTTCTCTCGGACGGAAGGGTTTGACAATGTAGTCGTCTGCCCCAAGTTCGAGTCCCTCGACCTGGTCTTCTTCCCACCCCCGGACAGTGAGGATGATAACCGGGACGGCTGAAAACGTCCGGATTCGCCGAAGGACTTCGAAGCCATCGATACCGGGCAGATTAATATCAAGGAGAACGATATCGAACTCCTGCGCTTCGACCATCTGAACGCCGGTCAACCCTCCGTACGCGTATGAGATATCGGCATCCGGCCAGCGTATCTGAAGGCAGAGTGTTACGGCTTCAACAACCTCTTCGTTGTCTTCGATTATCATGACTTTCATTTTCGGCACCTCCGTTAACCCCTTTTTCGGTAATCCTGTACCGGTACCGAACAACCGGCATCAATACAGCATATCCGACACTATTCCAGCCTGCATCCCCCGGTTTATCAGACAAACAACGCAGGTATACCAGCAATGTATACCACAAGAACTAAATATGTCAAATATTTCACAGAGTGGAGAGTAATTAGACGGAAAGACTCTTTCTCTCTACTTTACAACGGAAATTTTACGAATGAGCCGTCTGATTGACGCACTGCTTACACCTCCATATAAT
Source organism: uncultured Dehalococcoidales bacterium (assembly GCA_964433075.1). Classification (GTDB taxonomy): domain Bacteria; phylum Chloroflexota; class Dehalococcoidia; order Dehalococcoidales; family UBA2162; genus MGML01. Next base: position 2,263 of record CAYSQK010000080.1, on the reverse strand, counting down.
ACAGACATTGCGAAATCATTCACCGAGGTGCAGTATATGGCGCTCTACGATTATCTGGTAACCCCCCACCCTGAAAAAGCGGGAATCGACCCGGCACGACTGAAAGCAGTCGGCGAAACGATGCAGATGTACATCGACAGCAATAAAGTTCCGAACATGGTTACCGCTATTGTCAGAAAGGGAGAATTAGTCCACTACGAAGCCAGGGGATACATGGATATCGGAAGCCGAAAACCGGTTGGAAAAGATACCATTTTCAGACTTTACTCGAACAGCAAAGCCGTTGCCGGCGTGGCTGTAATGATACTCTGTGAAGAGGGACGGCTGCACCTTGACGACCCGGTTTCGATGTACCTTCCGGCATTTAAAAACCCGGTAGTGCAGGCTCCCGGAACGATGCGGAAAGAACCGGTTGCCGGACCCGAAATCATCCCTCCGCTGGTACCGGCAAGCCGGGAGATAACGATTCGCGACTGCCTGCGGAACACCACCGGACTGGCAACGCCGCTCAGGACAATCCATGCCGTTGCCAGATACTACGAGAAAGCGGTAAAGGAGTCCGGATGGGACCTGGCTGAAGACCTTGACCAGCCGCCGCGGAAGACGTACCGGGAACGGGTCAATGCCCATGCGAAAATACCGCTCTCTTTCGACCCCGGCACACAATTCGAATACCATGTCGGATACCCGGTCATCGGCGTCATCATCGAAACAGTCACGGGGAAGACTCTCGAAGAGTTTTACCGTGAGAAAATATTCAGGCCGCTGAGAATGGATGATACGTCGTTCTACTGTGACGAAACAAAAATCGACCGGTTTTCAACCTGCTACGTTCCCGCCTGCCGGAAAGGAACCTGGCAGCTTACCGTGTACGACGTACCGGAAACGAGTGAAAAAGTGAAGGGGCCAAAGACACGTTTCGCGCCCGGCGGTGATATGGGAGGGCTGCTTTCGACAGCCTCAGATTACATGAGATTCGCCCGGATGCTGCTCAACCGGGGGGAGCTTGACGGAGAACGGATACTGAGCCGGAAATCGGTTGAAATCATGACATCAAGTCACACAGGGGACATCACAACACCGCTCCTGAAACCGGGCTTCGGCTGGGGGCTCGGGGTAGCCGTGTATACCGGTACCAGCCCGGAACCAATCGTGCGAAGCCCCGGCAGTTTCGGCTGGGGAGGAGCTGCCGGTACCACATTCTTCGTCGACCCGAAAGAAGAACTGGCGGCGGTCTGCTTCACCCAGGTACTGCACCGAAATATGATGCCGGGGAATGATTATCAGGAAGAATTCGAGAGGGTAGTGTACCAGGCATTACTGTAAAGAGAGCCTGGTAAAAAAAGAGGAGGTATTTGATACCTCCCGTTTTTCAGACTATACTACACTCTTACGCACTATTACTCAGTGTTTACGTTTCAATTTTCGCGTGACGATCTTACCACTTCTTAAGAAGATAGCATCTTCCCTCAATTTGGTATCAGTAGCAAGTTTAACAGAACGTGGTGCACTCATACGTTTTTTGTCGAGTTCAGTTCTCGCTGTTTTCCGTTCTTGCCAAAATTTTTCCGTATTTTTCAAGTAATTTGTCTTTATCATTATCAAACCTCTCAATCAATGAGAGTGTAAGCTCTTTATCAGCTATATTGTTACTTAACAGGTACCTAACTCTGATTCTATCTTTCTCACGGAATGGTGTCAAGAATAAAAGTACCAAGTGTTCCGGACTAACAAAATTAACTTGCAGGCCATTATAATCTATTGTCACTGCATTTTCTACAGCATCATTGAATAAAGGACTGATATAATTGGGTAAAAACTGAACCGGCATATTGTCTATGTATATATACACATTTTCAATTTTTGCGCCGATTTCGGTGAAATACCCATATAAGTTGTGAAACTCCCTTTCAGTAAAATGTTACTCAAACAAAAACTTGCCGTTATTTACTAAATGCGATATTTTTGTTGCTGAAAGAGCTTATTTCTCCTGCCAACGAATAACCCGACTCGACCACATCCGGGCCACCGACGATTCCAGCACGTACTGTCTGAGCGGCGGTACCTCCATGAGTGGTAATTCCGGCACACCGAGCGCAGACAGGAACGGGCACAGTTTCCGAAGACGTTCAATGGTCAGACGGGGACCACCGTACAGGACATAGTCAAGAGATTTCCGGTGCGGTTCCAAATGTTCAAAGCTGTGCTGGCACACCCGTTCGAGAAACTCCTTCGCCTGGTTCTGCCGCCGCCTCTGATACCG
>CAYSQK010000079.1:0-7860 GCA_964433075.1 uncultured Dehalococcoidales bacterium | reverse complement strand
AGGATGTCGTCTTCGACAACGTCACGGTCGCCATAGAAACTCTGGGGGCCGTAGACGGTCTCCGAGCTGGCGTAGACGACCCGTTTTGCTCCCATCAGGCGGGCGGCCTCGAAGGCGTTGCACATGCCGAGGGCGTTGACCTTCGTGCTGAGACGAGGGTCGGTATTGACAGCGGCTCCCATGACGAATGCCCAGTTGACGACACCGTCGACCGGATAGAGAGCCATGGCGTTCAGTAAATCTTCAAGTTCGGAAACGTCGCCGCGGACGAAATGAAACTTATCGCTGTATTTGCCGATGGTTTTCATAAACCATTCGGTGGGGGGCGCCATGTCTACCGAAACGACGCCGGTGATATCCGGGTCTTCGAGCAGGTGGGCAATAGTCTTTCGTCCGAAGAGTCCGCTTCCGCCGATAACCATTACTTTCATTGCACTATCCTCCTTCAGATAACGGGTTATTTGGAGTATATCTTATACCGACGAAGAGGGATATTCAAATGATGTGCAGAATTATTCGAACGGCATGACGAGGGGGCCTTCGGGGATGACGGCAACCGAGGCGTCTCTGCCCAGTTTCGTGAACGCCTGTTCGAGAGCGGCGTCGAGTGAGGAAAAGGGCGACATCATCATCTCTTTAATAATCGTGCCGTTCATGTCAGAGACGACGTAGACGTCATTTTTCACCTGTATCCGCGCCAGAATCTGGTTCTGCCACTGAACACCGACGGGATGGTCGTCGCTGATGAGGTCAAGAACTTCCGCCGGTGAGAAGGCCATCGAATGAAGCTCGACGAACGAAACCGGACCGGCGCCGTCGTAACAGGCGGAGCAGATGATGATAATACCGCCTTTCCGGCAGACGCGCGAAGCGGTGTCCATACCTTTGACCGACTGGTAGAGGTCGAGGTCGAGCGGAGCGCCGCTGTTGGAGGTGATGACGATATCGGCTTTCCTGTCCGTGCGTATACCGGCGATTTCCCGTTCTATCTCGCAGCCTTTTTCATGGGCTTCAACCATATCGCCGGCGACGACGTGGGTGATTTCTCCCTTTTTGTTAAGGAGGACATTGACAATGAAATCGAGCCCGGCAGCCTGCGCCTGCTCCACCATGTCTTCGTGAACCGGGTTGCCTTTCAGGATTCCGGTCCGCGCCATCGGGTGTTCGAGCATGCCGCGGCTGTGATTTTTGTAGGCAGCACGGACGGAGAAGACACCGGGAGCGATGCTCTTCCGTCCACCGGAAAAGCCGGCGAAGAAGTGAGGCTCGATAAAGCCGGTGCTGATACGGAAATCAGCGCCGAGTACTTCGTTATCGACATCGATAGGGACGCCCCGTGAGGTGACGCCGATGTTGGCGCAGTTATTGACATCGTGATTGATGACGCGATATTTTTCAACGATGTTCTTACCAAGTTTCTTTATCATCGCTTTTTTGTCGAGAGGCGGGTGAAGACCAAGAGCAAAGATGATGGTGATATTGTCCGAAGGGATTTTTTGTTCGAGCTCCGCCAGTATCGGCGGGAGGAGGCGGTCTTCCGGACAGTGACGGGTGTTATCGGTGACGATGATAACGACTTTATCGTTTCGTTCGATGCGCTCCAGCAGGGGGGCGCTGCCGATGGGACGACGGAGGCTTTCGGTGATAGCGGTATATTCGTCCTTCAGCCCTTCATGTTCCTGTTTTTCAAGGACAAAAGCAAGGTTTGCCCGCGGTATGCGGGCAGTCATCCGGGATTCGCCGTACGGCAGGCTGATTTCGATATGAGATACAGTCATCAGGTCAATTGTAACACGGCAGGAGACTGTTTGGAAATAATACGGACGTCTCCGTGAGCGGGTACAGGGTGTGATACTCACATACTTATCAGAATCGATAAAAATATTGTATTTTCAAGAACTATCTGCTATAGTAACCGTCAAATGTCTCTACTTCTCTCAGCCTGGCAGATTGTTATCAAGCGGAGTCTCGCGAACTGGCGGCTGCTGTCAACGGTGCTGGTCGGCGTCATCGTTGCGGTTGCCCTGCTTTCGAGTGCCCCCCTCTATTCGAATGCCATCAATGATCTCGGTTTGAAGCACACACTGGAGAACAAGGTTATCGAACTGCTCGATCTTCAGGTGTATGCGCCGAATTACTATATCGACAGGGAAGAATATGATTCGGCAACGGCACTCATCGAACAGCAGGTATCGCGAAACATCCGAACGGTCGTCCGCGATGATGCCACCTGGGTAAAATCGCAGACCTTTTACGCGTATTATACCGACCGGGAAACGCCCGGCGGAGCCTATCAGCCGAAGGGTCATTTCCACGTATTTTCACAATTCGAAGACCACATCACCCTCGTCGACGGACGGATGTATGAACCTGCCCCGGCAGGTTTGACAGCCGAACAGCTCGAGGACTCTGATTTCTCAATCGAAGGGGTAATCGGGAGTGAAACGGCGGCTAAATTCGGCGTCGGTATCGGCGATTACCTGATATTCGAAGGCGGGTACGGAGATAACAGTAACCGGCTGCTTATCGAACTGGTCGGTATCGTCGATCCCATCGATCCGGTCGACGAGTTCTGGATGCTGAACACGGATATTTTTACGGTACCGCAGAGCGACGGCGAAGCTCCGTACGCTCCGATTTTTATCCCTGAAGAAACGCTTTTCTCTATTATTCCGCGCATGTTCCCGGACGGAAAAGCCACTTTCAACTGGCTGTACTTTGTCGATATCGAAAAAATCGATTCGCAGAATGCAGGTGTGATTAAAGATGCGGTCAAGCGAATGGAAAAACAGCTTTTGACCAATCTTCCGCGGTCGGGCATATTCACCACCCTGGACAGCGTTATCCACGAATACCAGGGGAAGCTGATGTTCACCCAGATACCGCTGTTTCTGATAGTATTCCAGATTGCGGCCATCATTCTCTATTACCTGGTGACCGTATCGAATATGCTCATCGACCGTCAGGCCGGAGAAATCGCGCTCTTCAGGAGCCGCGGCGCCGGTACGTGGCATATCGTCGGTATCTACTTCATGGAAGGCCTGATAATCAGTGCCGTCGGGGGGGTAATCGGTCCCTTCCTCGGCGCGTTTGCCTTCAGCCTCCTGGGAAGGACTGAAGCGTTCCTGGCCCTGACCGGCGGAGGGCTGCTGCCGATACGCTATTCGAACAGCGTCCTCTCTCTGGCAATAGCTGCCGCCGCACTCTGCCTGATTGCGCTGCTGGTACCGGCAATACAGGCGGCGAGACGGGGTGTGGTGACGCAGAGGCAATCGGCTGCCCGTCCTCCCTCAGCGCCGTTCTGGCAGCGGTACTACCTCGATATTATCCTGCTGATATTCGGAGCGGTGCTGTACTGGGAACTGCATACCCGCGGTTCTCTGTTGACCATGGATGTTTTCGGCGGTCTGGGGATGGACCCGCTGCTCCTGATAACACCGCTGCTGCTGATGATGGCGGTGGCAATCGTTTTCCTGCGTATTTTTCCGCTGCTTATCAAGCTGGCGACGAGGCTTTCGAAGTACATCAGTAACGCGCCTCTCGTTCTCGGTTTGTGGTACATGGCGAGGAATCCTGTCCATTACAGCCGACTCATTCTCCTCCTGGTGATGGCCGGAAGCGTCGGGATGTTCTCGGCGACCTTCCTCGGCACGCTTGATACCAGCTACTATGAGCGGACGAGTTACGCTTCGGGAGGAGATGTCCGCCTGACCAATCTGAACAGCACCCATTCTTCAAAAATATCTCTCGAAGAAAAGTATCGGGAAGTCGAGGGTGTTGAACAAATAGGGGTGGCGTACCGGAACAACGGGAGAATCGGCACCATGTTTACCGAAACCGAATTCACCCTGCTGGCGGTAGACCCCGACCGGATGGGAGAGATTGCCTGGTTCCGCGATGATTTTGCCGATGTGAGCCTCGACGAAATTATGGAAATCCTGGCGGAGGATGCGCCGGTCGAGGAAGGAATTCTGATTCCCGAGGGAAGCGAAACAATCGGTCTCCGGGTATTTTCAGAAGAAGACAGCCTTGCGGTAACGGTCTATGCCAGGGTGAAAGACGGCAAGGGGAGATATTTCGATATCGAACTCGGGAAACCGGAAACGGGAAGCTGGCAGTACATTGAAAACCGGTTGACGGTTTTTACTGCCGGAGACCTGCTGCCGCCACCGATAAGTCTGATATGCCTCTACGTGAAAACGGAAAGCGGCAGAGGCTGGGGTTCCAGCTTGCAATCGCTCTTCGTCGATGATTTACAGGTTAACGGAAGCGCGTTATCGCAGCCCGTCATCCTCGAAGATTTCGAGGACGTCAGCGAATGGCAGGTATCGACCGAAGATTCTTCAGGCTCGCTTTCCGGCGCACAGTCATCGACCGGCACATTCAGGTCGGATGCAACGGTTGTGTACCGGGGAAATTTTTCCGGCAGATTCGGCTGGGGTTCGCGAACCACCAAGAACGCCGTTTATGTGAATCTTGATGACCGCCCGATGTCGGCCGTCGTCAGCAGTACCTTCCTTTCGACGGCCAGACTCAAGGAACAATCCCTGACGACTATCAGGCTGCCCGGTCAGTTCATGTACATGACACCGGTGGAAACGATTGAGTATTTCCCGACGCTTGACCCGCAGTCGAAGGGGTTCGTGCTGGTCAATCTTGACCGTTTGATAAATATCCGAAACCGGCAACTCACGAATGCCACCTATCCGAATGAAATCTGGCTGACGCTCAGCGAAGACCCGGAAAAACGGGCGGCGGCTGTCAGCGTCGTTGACCACGGAACGTACGGAGCCAGAGAATATTACTACCGTGATGACATGCTCGAGAAACTCCAGACTGACCCGCTTGCCGGGGCCGGATGGAGCGGCATGCTGACGATTGCGTTCCTCGGGGTTGTTCTCGTCAGCAGTCTCGGCTTCATTGTCTATTCGTACCTGTCTGCACAGCAGAGGCAGCTTGATTTCGCTATTCTGCGAACACTCGGTTTTTCACTTCGCCAGATAGTCGGACTCGTCTGCTTCGAGCAGATATTCATTATCATTGTCGGTATGGGACTCGGTACTTTTATCGGTGAACGGTTGAGCACCATCATGATGCCGTTTTTACAGCTTACCGAGCAGGGAGAACGGGTCCTGCCTCCGTTCATTTTAACAGTCGACTGGAGCACCATCGGCATGGCGTACGCGCTGCTGGCACTGGCGTTTATTATTACGATATCACTCGTTATTCTTTTCTTCTCACGGGTGGCGATTCATAAAACCCTCCGGATGGGAGATTTATAGAAATATGGCAGAGATGAATAACGAACAGGAATATTACATACTGTGTGAAGACGTCTTCAAGATATACAAGATAGCTGATCTTGAAGTGGTTGCCCTGCGGGGGCTCGATCTCCAGGTGAAACGGAATGAACTCATGGCAATCATCGGGGCGAGCGGCAGCGGAAAATCGACACTGCTGAATATTCTCGGCGGACTGGACAGTCCGACTGCCGGGAGAGTGCAGGTCGGGAAGCGCGACCTCGTTAACATCTCTCCCCGCGATCTCGGTACGTACCGGCGTCGGGATGTCGGATTTGTCTGGCAGCAGACCGGGCGAAACCTGCTGCCGTACCTGACGGCCCTCCAGAACGTCGAACTGCCGATGACTTTGCTGGGGTATCCGGCCGGCGAGCGGAAAAAACGGGCGGAAGAACTGCTCGAAGCGGTTGGACTGGCTTCGCGGATGGAGCACCGGCCGGAACGGCTTTCCGGCGGTGAACAGCAGCGGGTAGCTATTGCCGTCGCTCTGGCGCACAATCCGCCGCTCCTGCTGGCGGATGAGCCGACCGGTGAACTGGACAGTATTTCGGCGGCGGCGATTCTCGATATTTTCCATACCATCAACAAAAACTACGGGATAACGGTGGTTATCGTTACCCATGATAACTCTATTACCAATAAGGTCGACCGCGTCGTTACCATCCGGGACGGGCGGACGAGCATCGAATCCGTCCGCGGTTCGGTGCGGGGCGAAGAGAAAGAAGGCCAGGAAATCAGGTTCGATGAATACATCGTTCTCGATTCTGTCGGCCGGCTCCAGCTTCCCCGCGAGTACATGAACAAGCTGAAACTGAAGAACCGGGTGCGGCTGACGCTCGAAGACGACCATGTCAAGGTCTGGCCCGGCGAAAACGGCAACGGAGATGCAAAGCAATGACGAAGCAGGTGCTTGTTACCGCAACCAATGTGAACCGTACTTTCCTCATCGGCTCCGAGGAAGTCCATGCCGTCAGGAATGTCAGCATCGAAATCGAATCAGGAAAGCTGCTGGCGATTACCGGACGGTCCGGGTCGGGGAAAACCACCCTGCTGAACCTGCTTGCCGGGCTCGATATACCGACCTCCGGGACGGTGATGTTCGAAGGGCAGGACCTGGCGAAACGTTCCGAAGCGGAATTGACGGAATTGCGCCGCCACCGCATCGGTTTCGTCTTTCAATCGTTCGGTTTGCTGCCGCTCCTTTCGGCCTATGAAAATGTCGAACTTCCGCTTCGTATCGCCCGGTGGGACAGGGCGGAACGGCACCGGCGCACCGAACGCTGCATCGAGCAGGTAGGCCTCGGCGCGAGGGCGAAGCACCGGCCGTACGAACTTTCCGGCGGTGAAGTCCAGCGTCTGGCGATTGCGCGGGCGCTCGTGCACCAGCCTTCGCTGATACTGGCGGACGAGCCGACCGGAGAACTTGACCTCGCGACCGGTCAGGGTATTTTCAAACTGCTCAAAGACATAAGCTCCCTCGAGAATGTCGGTATCGTCGTTGCCACCCATGACATGGCGATGGCTTCGATTGCCGATGAAGTGAAGAACATCAGCGACGGGTCTTTTTCCTCCTGATACCCTTTTATTTCCACTTTCCACAGCCTGCATTGTGAAAAATCTTTCCTTATTTTCCTGAATAGTGTATATTTAGCTATAAATATCGTGATATTCGAGAAAAGGAGGTATGCATGCATGGAAGAAGCGGTACGAAACAGGGTTGTTGAAAAACTCGAAACTATCGTCGGCAGCGAATACGTATCCACGAACAAGGCTGACTTGTACATTCATTCCTACGATTTGACACCGGCTGAACCTCACATGCCTGATATCCTGGTGCTCCCGAAATCGCTTGAAGAATTACGGGAAATTGTCAGAATTGCCAGAGAGGAGAGAATACCGCTCAATCCCTACGTCGGCGGCGGTAATATCGGGGGACTGGCGATACCGCTCAAAGGGGGAATCATTCTCGATTTGAAGAGAATGGACCGGATACTGGAGATTAACGAAACCGATATGTATGCGGTCGTTGAACCCGGTGTTACCTTCGGCCACATGAAAGCCTATCTCGAAGAACATCATCCCGACCTGATGTACACCTATGCCTTTTCACCGCCCTCGACCGGGGTCATCACCAACGCGATTCTTCAGGGACTCGATAACCTTTCGTTCCGGTACGGCGATGCGTCGCACTGGGTATCCGGGCTGGAGGTGCTGCTCAGCACCGGTGAATTGATAAAAATAGGGTCCTGCGCCGTCAGTAACACCTGGCAGGCAGTCTCTCCGATGCCTGAACTGACCGGGCTGTTTCTCGGCTGGCAGGGCACGACCGGCATCGTTACGAAAATGGCGGTCAGTCTCTGGCCGAAGCCGAAGTTCGAGGTTGGGCTGAATTTTCAGGTTAACAGTTACCGGGATGCCGGGAGGCTCTTCAGCAGTATTGCCCGGACGAGGGTGGTTGACGATATGATTGGAACCTCGTTTGCCCTCAACAAGATATCGATTAAAGCCATGAAGATCGGAAGAGCACACGTCTGAACTCCAGTCACGAGATTCCATCGCG
>CAYSQK010000078.1:5749-7867 GCA_964433075.1 uncultured Dehalococcoidales bacterium | reverse complement strand
CCTCGATCTTCAGGGCCACAACCTGACGCCTTGGACCACTGGGCTACACTCACCATGATACTACCGGAATAATGATAACAGCAGTAAATATTATAACGAAAAAGAAGGTTGATTACAATCGTACATCAGGCTGTAAAGTCTGAGACACAATACAGCCGTTTTCTACGATGTCCCGGCTTCGGGTAGTCCGAAACAGGTATAAAGACGATACCGGACCAGACAATGAAAACGGCTGTGAAAAATCCTTCTAGTTGTTAATCAGGAACCCCGGCGTCTTTGATGTAGTCGACTGCATCCTGAACAGATACTATTTTCTCAGCATCTTCATCAGGTATTTCGATTTTTTTATTGGAATCAGTGAATTCTTCTTCCAGCGACATTATCAACTCAACGAGATCGAGAGAATCAGCACCCAGGTCATCAACAAAATTAGCTGCGGGTACTACTTCTTCTTCATCTACACCTAACTGCTCAACAATGATTTTCTTTACGCGTTCGTAAACGGTTGCCAAATTTTCCCCCTTAAAATGTTTTGTTATTTGCTGACCAGCGTGCTGATTGACCCCAGCACGCCATTAACAAATTTTGATGAACGATCAGCTCCAAAGGTCTTTGCTAATTCTACAGCTTCGTTAATGGCTACCTTCACTGGTACTTTATTATCAATTAAAATCTCGAATATTGCAAGCCTGAGTATGTTCCTGTCGATGACCGGCAGTTGATCGATCGGCCAGGCTGGTGCATGTTCTTTTATTTTAATGTCCAGCGCTTCTTTATTATCTATTACTCCGGTTACCATATCAAGCACGAAAGTTTTGCTGTCTTCCGGCAGGTCTTCTTCCGCCAGCAGTCTTTCGATAACCGCCGTCGGTTTATGTCCGGCCGTATCGATTTCATACAAGGCTTGCAGAGCAAGAATCCTTGCTCTTCTTCTTATTCCTGCCATGTTGATGTCCTGTGTTTCATTAACGTATTATACACTAACCAGAAGTCATATTATCAAATGCCGATTTTCCGGTCAATCCTGAGTTTTGTTGAAATTGAAGGGAATCGGCCTGAATCACCGGAGGCTTACAGTCCGGTGAGCCCACCGTCAATTCCGATAACCTGTCCCGTGATGTAGCCTGCTTGGTCAGAAGCTAAGAATGCGACAGCTTCGGCAACATCATCAGGTGTTCCGTATCTCCCGAGGGCCGTCATGGTTTTAATTTTTTCAGCCAGTCCGGAATCCATCTGGTGCGTCATATCGGTTTCAATAAAACCAGGAGCCAGGGCATTGACGGTAATTCCTCGTGAACCGACTTCCTTCGCCATGGCTTTGGTGAAACCGATGATACCGGCTTTCGAAGCCGCGTAGTTGGCCTGCCCGGCGTTACCGGATAATCCGATGATACTGGAAATATTGATGATTCTGCCCCAGCGTTTTTTAATCATGGAGCGTATCGACGCTTTTGTGCAGAGAAAAACGCTGGTGAGATTGATGCGGATAACATCATCCCACTCTTCTTCGGACATTTTAATGACAAGATTATCCCGGGTGATTCCGGCGTTGTTGACGAGGATATCGATGCTGCCGTACGTTTCCATAACAGTGTTGACGAGGTGAGTGATGCCGTCTTTCGTACTGATATCAGCCATTATCCCGAGACATTCATATCCCTTGCTCTTCAATTCAGAGGTAACCTGTTCAATTCTTGCAGGGTTGCTCGTTCCGTTGATTATCACCGTTGCGCCGGACTCAGCCAGCTTGCCGGCGATCGATTTGCCGATACCGCGACTGCTTCCTGTCACGAGGGCTATTTTTTCTTTCAGTTTCATGCCTGTCTCCTGATGCAGTGATTACCGTGCTGTAAATAGTTGCCTGATGTCGGCCGCTCCGTTGATGGTTTGCAGGGTAACCTGGCGGTTAATCCTCTTCACCAGTCCGGTGAGTACTTTGCCCGGACCGATTTCAATAAACCGTTGTACCCCGTTTGTAACCATGTATTCAACCGAACGCTGCCATTGGACACCGGTACAAAGCTGGTCGAGTAATTCGGTTTTAATCTGACCGGCGGAGGTTAACGGTTTGGCGGTGGTATTGGCGCTGATGGCGCTGCCTGCAGGCAGCACGGGGAT
>CAYSQK010000078.1:0-5739 GCA_964433075.1 uncultured Dehalococcoidales bacterium | reverse complement strand
GGAATTGCCGGGTCCCGGAAGGTGATTGTATCGATTATTTGGGCAAGCCCGTCTCTGGCCGGCTTCATCAACGGCGAATGAAAGGCTCCGCTGACCTGAAGGGGAACGACTCTGCCGGCACCTTTTTCTTTTGCCATTTGTGAAGCTGAAGCGATCCCGTCGACCGGACCGCTGATAACAAGCTGTCCGGGCGAGTTAAAGTTGGCGATGACAGTTGACGTTGCCCTGCATATCTCATTGAGCACATCTTCTTCCATACCGAGGACAGCTGCCATCGCGCCCGGTGAGGCTGTTCCTGCTTCCTGCATCAACCTGCCCCGTTCGCGGGCGAGAAAAACTGCCGTGCTGAAATCAAAAACACCGGCATAGGCACAAGCGGTGTATTCGCCGAGGCTGTGTCCGGCAACAAAATCAGGCCTGCTGAAGCTGCCGTCATTGAGTTCTTCAATTGCTTTAAGGCAGGCACAGCTTACCGTTAACAGAGCCGGCTGGGTGTTGATGGTCCGGGTCAGTACGTCTTCCGGCCCTTCGAAACAGACGGTCGAAAGGCTGAACGACAGGGTGCTGTCCGCCTGTTCGAATACCTTTCTTGACGACTGAAACTCCGAGTGCAGGTCCAGTCCCATTCCTACCGCTTGCGAACCCTGTCCGGGGAAAATCCAGGCGGTTTTTCCAGAAACGGTCATAATTGTTCCTCCTGAGTATGAGAAATAACTGCCGGGGTCGGAATTTTCTGAAACAAAGGCTGATTATTCTGAAAAAAACGTACGCCGACGATTCCGGAATCATCGGCGTTGAAAACGGCTGAAGCACACTGCTTCGATTCTGTCTGGCGTATCCCACGCGGAACGAGACACATATCTTTGTCCATACGGGGGCAAACAACCGTTTTAAGCAAGGTAATAACTCACCTTAGCTTGTTTTTGACGGAGAGCTCTTTTTTTCGGTAGTGTCTCTGCCGTTGTATTGTCCGCAACTCGGGCAGGCATGGTGAGGCTGCATGGCACTTTTACATTGCGGGCATATCATTATTGCCGGGGTTACGGCTGCAATGTGATTACGTCTCTGTCCCTGCCGTGATTTTGCATACTTTCTTTTAGGCTGTGGAGGCATTTTTTGTTCCTTTCTCTCAACGATATACGTTGCTAACTATCGAACGATTTTATTTCTACCAGTTTTTCCCACCGAGGGTCAACCGGTGCCGTACAGGTACATTTCGTTACATTCAGGTTTGCACCGCACGAAATACACAGTCCGGCACAATCCGGTCTGCATAAAGGCTTTAACGGCATATTCAGTATAGCATACTGCCTTACTGCTTCTGATAAATCGAGAATATTATGACTATCTATGGTAAACGTTCCGGGGTCTTCAGGTAACGGTAAATCAGTTCCGGTTACGATGTCCATGGTCGGGACATATTCCTCTTCGATGACAAAATCGAGATGTTGAAGATACCTGCTGAGACACCGGCTGCACTCACTGAGAATATCCGCACTGAACTGACCAGTTACCAGTATACCACGATCAGTCTTGACGAGACGAGTGTTCCCGGTGAATGTCACTTCCTGATTGTCAATGTTCAAAGCTGATTCGACTGTGTAGGTACGTTCTGTACCGATAACTGACTTTAATAGTTGCGAAACGTTAATCTGCACTGTCGTTTTTATATCCGGTCTCAGCCGTTAATTTCGTATCCTTCATTCTGCAAACAATACATTATACCTGTAGTTTCACGCCTGAGTCAATTGAATTTCCGGATAACCTGGTATTCTTCGTCATTATAAGCATTTCCTTTCATTTTTTTCGGATACAGGTAATTATGCCTGTTGTTGTCTCAGGTAAAATTGACTAATAGTCTCAATGAAAGGTAAAATACTTGTACGCGAAGCATTTTTGCTAAGAGAAGGAGGAATAAGTATGAAAGGTGTGATGGGAAAGATCCTGTGGGTTGATCTTTCCACAGGCGAAATCACGGAAGAAATTCCTGATGAAAGCCTGTACAGAGATTACCTTGGTGGTTATGGGATTGGTGCAAAATATCTCTACGAGAGAATGAAACCGGGTGTCGACCCGCTGGGGCCGGAGAATATCCTTGGTTTCATGTCCGGTGTACTGACCGGTACTCCGGCAATAGTCGGCACCAGATATCAGGTCATAGCGAAATCTCCTCTTACCGGTGGAATTGGAGATGCCAATTCCGGAGGTGATTTCGGCCCTTACATGAAATTTGCCGGGATTGACGGCGTGTTTTTTACGGGAATTTCAGAAAAACCTGTATATCTCTATGTTGAGAACGGCAAAGCAGAACTGAAAGATGCCGGTGACCTCTGGGGTAAGGGTTCTTATGATATTGAAACTATCATGAAGGAGCGGCACGGCAAGAAAACAGAAGCTGCCTGTATCGGGCCTTCCGGTGAAAAGCAGTCACTCATTTCCTGTATTATCACAAAAAGAGGCGCTGCCGCCGGCCGTTCGGGTATGGGCGCTGTCATGGGTTCCAAGAAACTGAAAGCAGTCGTCGTGAACGGAAACATGGAAGTTCCTCTGGCTGACCCCGAAAGAGCCAGAGAAATCCGAAAACAGAACACCGAAGCATCCAAAGGCATGGCCCAGATGTTCAGAAAATTCGGAACCTCGAATATGACGGTCATGTCAGGCCAGAGCGGCGATACGCCGGTGAAGAACTGGGCAGGTGTCGGCGTTGTCGATATGCCTGATATGTCAGGACTTACCGGAGATGCAGCCTGTGAAAACTTCGACAAAAGCGAACCCTGCTGGCATTGTCCGATTGCCTGTCAATCGATTCTGAAAGAAGGAACCGGAGAATACAAATATCCCGCTGGAACGCGGAGAGTTGAATATGAGACCCAGGGTTCATTCGGTATCATGTGTCTCAATAATCATGCGGAAAGTCTTACCTATATCAATTATCTGTGTAATGACTACGGACTGGATACGATTTCCGGTGGGTGCGCGGTTGCTTTCGCTATCGAGTGCTACGAAAACGGTATCCTGACGAAAGAAGACACCGATGGCATCGAACTGAAGTGGGGTGACCATAAATCGATTGTTCAGCTCACCGAGAAAATGGTGAAATGCGAAGGTATCGGAAAGATTTTAGCCGATGGTGTAAAAATCGCCGCTGAAAAAATCGGCAAAGGCGCTGAAAAATATGCGGTTCATATCGGCGGTCAGGAACTCGGTATGCATGACCCGAAACTGATGAGACCGGGCGATACGGGCGCTGCCCGTTATCACATCGACCCGACTCCCGGCAGGCACACTCAGGCGGCCGGTCCCGGCAGTTTCGGCACCCATGTTGTCAATGCAACCGGTATGTGCCTCTTCGGTGGAATGGGGCCTTTCCTGCTCCAGTACATGCAGGCAGTGACAGGCCATCCGTACACTCAGGAAGAGCTTGACCAGTGCGGAGAGAGAATATTGACGGTTCGGCACTGTTTCAATCTTCGGGAAGGTATTAACCCCCTGCAGTGGACAGTCCATCCCAGAATTGTCGGCGATCCTCCTCTGCAGGAAGGTCCCCTTGCTGGAGTACGGGCCGATATCGAAGCGCAGGATTACTGGTGCCTCGGCGGTCTCGACTGGGACAGAGTTACCACGAAACCGAGTAAAGCCAAACTGATGAAGCTCGGCTTGAACGAAATAGCTGACGAGCTTCATCCTCCTCAGGCAAATCCCTTCGGACCTCCGCCGGCATAACGGCAATAAACAGATAATGAATCGGCCGGGGGTTATCCCCGGCCGATTTGCATGTAAGACGATTGATGCTATTTAATGAAAGCAGTAAATAATTCGATTTCAGGAGTAGAGGAAGCCGTGGCGAAATATACCGTTGAGATGTTCGGGTTAACCAGCGTTGTTTCAGGGAAGAGAAAAGCCGAGATGGAACTCGGCGAAAATGTAAAACTGACCGATATCGTTCACGGTTTAAAGAAGGCTGCTCCCTCTCTGGCCGGAGAAGTAATCCACCGTGATACCGATTACCTGATGGAAGGGTTCGCTTTTAATATAAACGGTCGCTTCTACAGTGACGACCGTACCCTGGTCCTGAAAGAAAGCGACCGTATTATTCTTCTTGCTATGGCAACGATAGGGTAAATCCGCCTGAATCCGATACTTACCTTTTCTTCCTTAATTCTGCGGCGATGGTGTTTCTCAGTACCTGGTTGGCACCTTCATAAATCTGCGTTATTTTTGCATCTCTCATCATTTTTTCAACCGGGTAATCATGCATGTACCCTGAACCCCCGAATACCTGGACAGCATCGGTGGTCACCCTCATCGCAACGTCAGAGGCAAACACCTTCGTCATGGCTGATTCCATCGAGTGATGCTTCTGTCCCCCTTTATCGATAGCTCTCGCAACAGCGTAATTCAGCGCTCTGGCAGCTTCAACCTGAATAGCCATATCGGCCAGCATGTGCTGGACAGACTGTATGGCGATTATAGGATGGCCGAACTGTATTCGCTGCTTCGCATAGTCTGTTGCGGCATCGAGGGCTCCCTGGGCAATACCGACTGCCTGAGAGCCGATGCCGGGTCGGGATTCATCGAATATCCCGAGAACGTAAAGGAACCCCATACCTTCTTTCCCGATTAAATTTTCATCAGGAATAAAACAGTCTTCGAATATCAGTTGTCTGGTTGCCGATGCCCTGATTCCCATTTTGTTTTCTTTTCTGCCGAACGTAAAACCGGGAGTATCTTTTTCGACGATGAAGGCACTGGCGCCGCGGGGGCCTTTCGTTTTGTCCGTGAGGGCGATGACCGTGTAAAGCTCAGCTTCGCCTCCGTTACTGACAAATTGCTTGGTGCCGTTGAGCAGATAGCCGCCGTCGACTTTTTTGGCGATGGTCTTTAAACCGCCGACATCGCTTCCGGCGGTTTCCTCGGTTACACTGAGGGCTGCCAGTCTCTTACCAGCGGCGATATCGGGGAGGTATTTCTGTTTTTGTTCGTGAGAAGCGTATTTTACAATAGCTACCGCCCCCAGCGAACTGGCAGCGTAACACAGCGCAATACCCGCACAGGCTCTACTCAGTTCTTCGATGACAAGGCAAAGGTCG
The DNA here is from genome assembly GCA_964433075.1 of uncultured Dehalococcoidales bacterium. Taxonomy (GTDB): domain Bacteria; phylum Chloroflexota; class Dehalococcoidia; order Dehalococcoidales; family UBA2162; genus MGML01. The sequence continues at coordinate 649 of CAYSQK010000078.1, read as the reverse complement.
AGGCATCCACCGCCGAGACCTTCGTATTCTTCAGGGACAAATATACGGAACATATCTGTTTCGGCAAGGTGCTTGATAATACCCCAGGGAAATTCTCCGCTCTGGTCGAATTGTGCTCTGACAGGTATGATTTGTTCGTTAGCAATCGTTCTGACGAGTTCTTTGATGGTAATTTGCTCTTCAGTCAATAAATGGTCCAAGGTTACTCCTTATTCACGGTTTTTCATAAAATAGTATCATACCGTTGAAAATCGCGCAAAAATTAACGGCTTATTATCAGATACCAGGACGAATGAGTGTTGCGGTCATCTTGAACAAAAAAGACGGAGGAAATGTTTCCTCCGTCTGTATACTGCGAGCCAGCCCTGTCGCTAAGCCCGATTACCCCCAGGGCTCCGGACACGGGAGGGGTATGGTTGGTATTTAAGCTGAGACGAGCTGCTAAATCCCAGCACCCTGGATTTCCCCCGACAGGACCAGCATCTTCACTTTTGTAAGGTGGCGTTTATGACATCGGTTGCATTTTTCCAGCGTTAATGTAAAAATAATTGGTAAGTACCTGCGATAAACCGATGTCGTATACGACATTGATATGAATATATACCGAAAGCCGCAGGGTTGTCAAGTCGGAAAATCATAAACCCGGTCA
>CAYSQK010000077.1:2718-7888 GCA_964433075.1 uncultured Dehalococcoidales bacterium | reverse complement strand
TAATGAGCGGTGACTGGAGTTCAGACGTGTGCTCTTCCGATCTCAGCCTCCCGAGCAGGCATGGGAGAGACAGCAGTGCTTTCCGTAACCATTGTCATGCTGATACTCATCGGCAGTTCAGTTTTCCGCGAAAGTTTTCGGACGAAGTCAAAACTTGATAAGGTAAAAAAAGAGAAAACTGATTGTATCAACGAAAAAAGCGGAAAGACTCTGGCATCGATTATCTGCGCGGTAAAAGTGCCTCCCGTTATTCATTTTCCCAAATCGGGCGTCTCCGTATCCTTATGGATTCTCCTGGTAATCGGGCTGGGAGCGGGGATACTGGCCGGATTCATCGGGGTAGGGGGAGGGTTCGTACTCGTCCCTTCCATGGTATATCTCTTCGGAGTTCCTTCCTACATCGCCGTCGGGACCAGTCTTTTTCAGATAATTTTCCCTTCCGCATTCGGAGCAGCCCGATATACCATTGACGGAAATGTCATCGTCTTTGTTTCCTTCATCATGATTACCGGTTCATCGGCTGGAATATACTTCGGAGCTCTCCTTACCCGGTACCTTCATGATATAGCAATGAAATACGGCCTGGCACTGACTATTATCGTGGCTGTCATCGGCTCGATTCTTAAACTACTGACGATACTTCTCGATACCAGTTCCGCATGGCTGGAGATATCCATGTCCGTCATAACATTCGGCGGGCTGGCAGTAATATTTTTTCTTTCGGTGTTCCTTTACATTACTGCCGCCCGACATAAGCAGGGCAAATACATCCCGCCGGCTCTTCAGTCCTTTATCAAGGACTAACGCACCGTCAGGACAACCGGACAGTTATTTCTGTTCAAGCTGTTGCCAGGCAACATATGTTTTATACCCGCCGGAGATATTGATACAATCGAACCCGTTCAGCAAGAGAATTCGACAGGCATAATAGGACGTTTTGCCCTGGTTGCAGTAGACATATATAGTCCGGTTCCTGTCCAGCCTATCCAGCGATGAACGTAATTCCCCGAGAGGAATATTCACGGCACCATCAACGTGGCCGGCATCAAAGTCATCTTTACCACGAGGGTCGAGAATGAACATTTCACCAGGAGTAACGTCAGCCCAATGAACGGTCGGAATATCGCCTTTCAGGATATTCGTGACGGTCATACCGGCCATATTAACAGCTTCCTTCGCCGAACCAAACTGGGGGGAATAACATAGTTCTGCTTCCTCACAATCATATACCGTTCCACCCAATTGAAGAGCCATGGCAATGACATCAATACGTTTTTCAACTCCGGGTCCGCCGACTGCCTGAGCCCCCAGAATACGTCCGTCATCGACGGCATATATCAGTTTTATGGACATTTGACTGGCTCCCGGATAGTAGTCCGCATGATTCTTCGGGTGAATGTAAACCTTGTCATAGGCTATGATATTACCTTTTTCCGCATACCGTTTCAGCGTCTTTTCGTTCATTCCGGTGGATGCGATATCAGTATCGAACACCCTGACGACGGCCGTCATTTGAACTCCACGGAACGTCCGTTTCCGACCGAAAATATCATCAGCGACTATTCTTGCCTGACGATTAGCAGGACTGGCCAGAAGACTCAATATCCATTCTCCGGTCACGATATCTCTCGACTCCACGACATCCCCGACAGCATACACATCCGGTTTACTCGTCTGCATCTGTTCATTGACCCTGATACCGCCAAGGTTTCCCATTTCTATTCCCGCATCTCGTGCCAGGTATGCATCAGGGCGGCTTCCGATAGCCAAAATGACCATATCGCAGGAAAGATGCCGGTCCGGGTCTGTCTGAACAGTGATACGGGAACCGGTTGTGTCAGGTATAAATCCCTTAACGGCGGTGCTGAGACAGAGGTTAACTCCGTTTTTCCTGAGGGTCTCATGAAGAGGGGACGCCATTTCGGGGTCGAAAAACGGTACGACGTTCGGGAGCATTTCAACAATGGTTACCGAAATCCCTAAAGCTACCAGGTTCTCAGTCATTTCGAGCCCGATTGCTCCTCCTCCGACAACGACAACATCCTTGACGCTGTTTTGGTGTATCCATTGTTTAATCCGGTTCGCGTCCGGGATATTTCTCAGGGTAAATATACCGGGACTGTCTATCCCCGGTAAATTCGGTTTAACCGGCTGCGAACCGGTGGAAATAACGAGCTTATCGTAATGTTCCCGGTATTCTTTCCCTGTTTCGACTTCTCTCACAGAAACGGTTTTGTTATTCGTATCGACAGCATAGACTTCGGAGAATAATCTGACATCGATGTTAAAGTTGTTTTTAAAATCTTCCTTCGTCACCATGAGCAGATTTTCTTCTTCGGGTATGACATTGCCGACGTAGTAGGGTAATCCGCAGTTTGCGAAAGAAACGTACGGACCCCGGTCAATCATGATTATCTCTGACTTTTCCGAAAGACGCCGGGCCCGGGCTGCAAAACTGGCGCCACCGGCAACGGCACCAATAACGATAATTTTCTGCTCTGTCATCTGTTTTTCATTCAACTGTATTTTCCCCATCACACTGCCTTTCCTCTCCCGAATGCTCTATGCGTTCTGCATAGGCGTTATATGTTTTTGTATCAAATAATACAATGACTACCTGCTGTATGGTTGTAGCCTTATTACGAAAGAACGTGTTTATCGTTTCCATGGCGACAGCCGACGCTTTTACAACCGGATATCCATAGACCCCGGTGCTTATCGACGGGAATGCGATACTGGTCAAGCCGTTACTGTCCGCCAGTTGAAGACTTTCCCGCCAGGCTGATGCCAGTATCTCCGGTTCTCCGGACATTCCTCCCCGCCAGACCGGGCCTACCGTATGAATAACGCAGGCGGCTTTCAGATTTCCACCTGTTGTAATAACGGCTTTCCCGGCCGGCAGTCGTCCCTGCCGGGCAACAATTTCTTTACATTCGGCAAGAATAGCCGGACCGCCTGCCCGATGAATAGCGCCATCGACACCTCCACCACCCATCAGGCCGGAATTCGCCGCATTGACAATGGCATCCGTTGCCTGTTCCGTAATATCTCCCTGAACAATCACTATTCTGGTTCTATTGATTGTTATTTCAACAGGCTTTCCCATGTTCATTTTCCCTGACGCTGTTCTTCCATAAATTTAAGTTGTTCGAGTATCAAAGGCAACACGACCCCTGTTTTACCCCGTATCAGATAATCAGAAACACCTTTCAACGTCAGCGGAGTTGGTTCAGCGTTTACTTCGATAACCGTGACATTGCTTCTTTCCCGGGCGATTACCGGCAGGGAAGCGAACGGATAGACAACAGCCGACGTGCCGCATATCAACATCAAATCGCACTTATTCGCTTCTTCCAGACTCCTGGATACAACATCGCCGGGAATCTGTTCACCGAAAAAAACCGTATCGGTTTTAATAATACCACCGCATTCAGGGCACAAAGGCGGAAGCTTTCCATCTTTGTGTAAAATCCTGATATCGAATACATCTCTACCGAAGCGTAGACCACAATCAAGGCAACGAAATTTCGAAGTGCTCCCATGGTATTCGATAAGGTTTTTCGTGCCGGCTTTTTCGTGCAGGGAATCAACATTTTGCGTAATGGTACATTTCAGGATTCCCATACTCTCCATTTCCGCGAGAGCATAGTGACCGGCATTCGGTAAAACATCATCAAAGTTAGCAATCCCGAAAAGAGAGGAACCGGCAGCCACTGCTTTATTCCACCAAAGGGCAGGGTCCTGCAGGAATTCATCATAGCTTCTGTACGCTTCCTGTTCAGCGCGCGGATTCACTGTCCAGACACCGGAAGGCCCCCGATAGTCGCTGATACCGGATTCAGTTGAAATTCCTGCTCCGGTCAAAGCAACGGCATAATGAGAAGAAAAAATGTCTTGAGCGGCCTTACGAATGACGTCTTCCATATTTCAAAGTTTCCCTTGCGATAGTTAGTACCTATTAAATCACACAGCAGACAAGCAAATCCAGACGAAGCCTGTATACGGTTGACTTACGACAATCCATTACGATATCATAGTCTTTGTATTTGTGTTCTGAGCTATTGCATATCTCAGGGATATGGATACTGTTCAGCGTATATTACGTCCGGCACATCTTCAATAGACGGGCCCGTAGCTCAGTGGCAGAGCGGTCGGCTCATAACCGATTGGTCGTAGGTTCGAAACCTACCGGGCCCACTTTCTTTCTATCAAACTTTCAAAATCAATTTCCTCGTTTTCATATTTCCACGAGATAAATCAAGCATTTGCGAGAAAAATTGCGAAAATAAGAGAAAGTAAAAAGCAATTATATTAACGCAACATTGCATTACTTGCATAAACTTACGCTAGTTATTATAAGTTGCCTTTATTAAACTTGCATTATATATTGCTATATTGGATAATAAATGCAAGTAAAGTATTGGAGGCAAGTAATGAAAGACGTAATTAAGATTCAGGGAAAAGCGAAGAATGTATTCAAGTACGTTGAGCTGATGAATAAACACAATGGAAAAATGACACTTGGTGAACTTGCCAAATCTGGCAAAACTGTCAAGATTGATTTAAGGCAATATTAATTAGTTGCAAAAATAATAACTTGACAAATCATTATTTAATTGCTATATTATTAAAAGATTTATCGAAAGGTACGTTATATGGCAAGAAAAGCCATCGTTGACAAAGAACAGATACTCACCCTTTTAAAGAAGGGAGAAACGACGCAGCAGATAGCCGAATATTTTCACGTCAGCCGTCAGGCTATCGATTTACACAGGAAGGACTTTATCAACAAAGGTCTCCTTGAAAACAGACGGGCCGCCCGGAAGAAAGTGTCTCGCTCTATCGAATCTCCAATCGACAATACAGCGATTAACAGACAGCCAGAACTGATATCCAGGCCGTTTGACGACAAAATTGATACAATGAGCCTCAACGATCAAATCGACCTCCTCATCAGCGCTTTCAGTGCGTTAAAACGCATTCCGCAACTGGAACGAGATCTTACTACGTACAAAAGAGAAAATGAGCTGATTTCAAGGGAACTCGAACGATTGAAAAACATGGAAAGAAAACGCCTGGAGCAGGAAAACAAATGGATGCTTATCCGTGATGATTCAATCGGAGAAAGCAATAATTGACATAATGTATACAACCTGTGTTTGAACCACCG
>CAYSQK010000077.1:0-2708 GCA_964433075.1 uncultured Dehalococcoidales bacterium | reverse complement strand
TGGAGTTCAGACGTGTGCTCTTCCGATCTAACCACCGGTACCTCACGACATCTGAAGTTTTTCCTTCAAACCCCTTTTATTTCTCTCCTTTCCTGTCTTTTTGTTGCATCAATCCATTTCCTCGATTATAATAGTCCAAAATATGAAGAAGATTAGCCGTAGGTTCATTTCTCACGAATCTACTTAATATATATATTGATTCTAAACAAAATACTCTCATTCTTAATAATATCCAGTCTCTATCTTTAGTTTCAAACGGCCTTTCGTTTGTCCTGTCTACGGCTTTTCAAGGACAAGGAGATAGTGATGCGTAAAATCGCTGTAATAGTATTATCAGCTTTATGCTTGTGTTTTACTTCGATTTCCTGTTACCCCGAGCTTTCAGTCCAGCAGTATGATAAGTTAAAAGAAGACCTGGCCGCCCTTAATCAACAAAGCGATGCACTTGAAAGTGAACTCGCTCGGGTCAATACCGAACTAGCGACTAGTAAGGAAAGAAATACCCGGGTCAGGGCGTACGTCGATTTTTTGGTGCAACTGATTTCGACTCAGAACTCCGAAAGCCTGCTGGCAGGGGAGTTCGATGTGAATGCACTGGTGACGGCAAAATCAGAACTGATGACATCAGCCGAGGCTCTCAACGATCCGGACATTGTTTACTTTCTGAGTATCGTTAACGCAGAAAAAGAAGCTGAAACAGTCGGGGCATACTATAAAGCAATTGAGTACTGCATAAAAAATATCAAGCAGCAACTGAACACGAATGGAACGAACGTCCCGTAACTCGTCATACCTGATACGACATACAGACGTTTTTTTATTGCAGTATGAATCCGCCGTCAAGGATGAATTCAGTACCGGTTATATAGCTGGATTCATCCGAAGCAATGAACAAAACACATTGAGCAATATCTTCAGGAGTACCGAGTCTTCTCAGCGGAATCGATTTCGCCATATCAGCCATAAATGTATCCGCCCCTTTCGGGCTCCTGTCTGCAATACCTTTGAACAGGGGAGTCAGGATATAGCCGGGATGCACAGAGTTCACCCTGATATTGTCAGGACCGTAGGTCGTTGCATCCGACTTCGACATCAGACGAACACCGCCTTTAGAGGCGTGATAGGCAGGGTCTTCACCCCCAATCAAGCCAAGCATGGAGGACATATTAACGATGCTTCCACCGCCGGCCTTTTTCATCCGGGGGATAACGTGCTTGGTACAAAAGAATACTCCGCGAAGGTTGATGTTGATGACTCTGTCAAATTCCTCCGCAGTCAACTCATGCGTTTCTTTCGGAGGACCGGGAATGCCCGCATTATTGACGAGAATATCTATTTTTCCGTACTTTTTTTCAATCTCAGCGAATGTTTTTTCAACTTCCTGTTCGTCGGTAACATTCATATGCCAGTAACCGGCCGTACCGCCGGACGCGGTAATCTCTTCGACTGTTCTGAATCCGGCGTCATCAGAAATATCAGTAATAGCAACAGCAGCTCCTTCTTCTGCCAGTAACACCGCTGATGCTTTACCGATGCCGGAGGCACTTCCGGTAATGACTGCCACCTTGTCTTTTACTCTGTTCATTCGACACTCCAACCATGAACGTGTTTACCGGGATACATTATTCAAAAAAACAGCAACTCCGAATCGCGTTCCGCGGAGTTGCCGTCATTACCTTAACCAGACTCATTTTGACTATTCTGTCATCTCTTCCGCAGTTAAAGCTTCTTTCTAATATATAAAGCTCCGACGCAGAAAGCCAGAATAATTATCGTGAATATTATCAGAGGAACATACATACCAATCATTTTTACATTCACCTCTCATATTAACCGGGAATATTCATCATTCCCACGAAACCAGCTTGATATTAGTCTTTATGGTATAACAGAATGTCCGTCCTGTCAAAACATATTTTACCCGCCGAGCAATTCAGATATCTGCTCATTGAACAGAACCCAGCAGAGAACAGCGATAACAGCAACGATGGCGAGGATAATCATCAGGTACATCCAGCCGACCTTTCCTTTTTGACCGATGCCGATAGCCCTGGCGTTCAACGCTTTCTCATCGAACGGCTGCCGCTTGAGAAAATCCATCCCCGGTGATTTTGCCGAACGAACCGGAGCAGGCGGGGGCGGGCTGAACTGCTGCCGGGGCGGATTCATCGGCTGTTCATACTGCGATTGCTGTTCAGGCCAATACTGCTCCCGGTGCGAAGGCGGCTGAACTCTCTGAGGAGGAACAGGCTGTTCCCAGTAATTCGGAGAGGGTTCATACCGGACATCCGGCTGCTCCCGATAGGGGAGCGGGGGTTCGTAGCGAACCGGGGGTTGTTCCCGGTACAACGGGTGTGATTCCTGTCTGGGGGGCACGGCGGGTTCTCTTCTGTAAGGGAAGGATTCGTAATTCCGCCGAGGCTCCACATTCGCAGACCGGTTTACCTGCGGGAAAGAAAGCTTCTCACCGGTTCGGTCAGGAGCTTCTCCATAGGTATACACCGGGGTGATGAACGTCGTATTACAGGTATTGCACTTATAGTAGTCGAAGGCTTTTTTGTACACCAGGTCGAGAGAACCGCAGCTTGGACAGGTCGCCTCGCCCCGCGTTATCTTCGGGGCTTCCGGTACTATTTCATCTTCAATGACCGGGTAGATCGGAAGAGCGTCGTGTAGGGAAAGAGGGTAGGAGAGGGGGGGGGGGGGGG
>CAYSQK010000076.1:0-7930 GCA_964433075.1 uncultured Dehalococcoidales bacterium | reverse complement strand
AGCGGTCATTTCGGCGGTCATTGCCGTCATCGGCATTTTCTTTTCGGAGCAGATACTCGCCTGGCTCGGCGTATCGGAAGGGGTTATCAGCACCGGGGCAGCTTACATGCGAATCCAGTTTATCGGCATCGTGACGATGTCGATACGGATGATTACCGAATCAGCGATGCAGGCTTCCGGTGACAGCGTCAATCCAATGAGAATCGCGGTCATTTTCCGCATCATCCACCTCGGCCTCTGTCCGGCGCTTATATTCGGGTTCTGGCTATTTCCGGCGATGGGTGTCGAGGGAGCCGCCTGGACCAACGTCATCACCCAGACGCTCGGCGGATTCATGGGGCTCTGGTTCCTCGTCACCGGGCGAACGAGGATGAAGCTGACGTTCCGAAATTTCCGGTTCGACCCGGCCGTTATCTGGCGAATGGTTAAGATTGGCCTGCCGGCAGCGATTACCGGCATCGAGAGGAGTTTTGCCAACATTCTCCTCGTCAAGTTCATTTCGCCGTTCGGCACGGTCGCCGTGGCAGCACAATCGCTCGAAGAAAGAATCGGACAATTCATTCAGATGCCGGCGATGGGCTTCGGCATGGCGGGAGGCGTCATGGCAGGACAAAACCTCGGGGCAGGGAAACCGGAGCGGGCGGAAAAGAGCGGCTGGATAGCGGCCTTCTGTTTTACCGGCATCATGGTAGTGGGGTGCCTGGTGATATGGTTCTTTTCCGACTACATCGTCCGCATTTTCAATTCCGAGCCGGAACTGGTGGCGGTGACATCCAACTTCCTGAAGATACAGATAATCAGTTACCTGGTGTTCGGATTCGTGCTCGTTCTCAGCCAGACCCTCAACGGAGTCGGCGATACAGTTGTTCCGATGCTGGTCACATTAACAACGATGTGGCTGGTACAGGTGCCGATGGCCTACGTTCTCTCGAAGACAACCCTTGGCATGTACGGTGTCCGCTGGGGAATCGTTCTCGCGATATTCCTCAGGGCGATTATCTACATCGTGTACTACCGCACCGGCAGATGGAAACACAAGAAGGTATAGCGGTTATTCCTGCCTTATAAATTGGGTCCAATTGCAACTATTTCTTCCGCCATTTCAGGGCGTCCGGCTGAGGGCAGGCGTCCAGGCAGGCGCCGCAGGCAAAACAATCCGCATGTATCTTCTTTTCCGCGTAGAAATCAGCCATTGCCCCGGTGGGACAGGCCTTCACGCACTGCCGGCATTTTTTGCACTGGTCCCAATGAACCCGGGGTCTCATCAGGCTGAATTGTTCGGCAACCCAGCTCAGAAAGCCGAACGGGCACACAAACTGGCACCAGGGACGATAGATAAAGAGGCTGGCGACAAGAATGACGGCAAAAAATATACCGCCGGCAAGAAAGAAATCGAACCGGAACATTCGAAAGGGGTCGATAACACCAATCCAGTCAAGACCGGCAGTTACCAGCCCGACGACAAGTCCGACAAAGGCAATACCGCGAACCGTACTGGTAACCTTCAGGGAAGGTTTCCATTTCGGAACCGGCACTTTATGCACAAGGTCCTGAAGCAGACCGAAATGACAAATCCACCCGCAGACGGCTTTGTTGGACAGGACACTGATACCCAGGAGCACCACCAGGAACACCGCCGCCATTACCATTCGTGACTGCTGTACCTGACCGGCCTGAGGCTGCTGACCGGTTATCAGCCTGGTCACGTTCCGAAGAATATCAACGGGATTCGGGTCAAACTGAGCGGTAGTCAGCAGGCCAAAAAGGATACCGAAGACAAGGATTCCCCCGATGAGGAAGGCCGTTCTCAGGTTTTTCGTTACCGCCCGGCGGCGCAGCAGCACCGTTGCCACAGCTATTACCAGCAACCACAGCACCAGCTTCAGGACGACGGTCACAGCGATTGTACCATTCATACCAATTCCCTCCGAACCATACTCTCTTTCATGCTACTGTACAATGAAACATTTTCACTATGATTCACATCATAGAGAGCATTCGTGAACCGCGGATGCCGCTTTCGGGCGTGGTATCAATATTAAGGACGACCGCTCAACGAGCGAAGTTCAGGCTCATCGAGGATAGTAATTTTCCCCCGAACCGACCTGATAATACCCTGTTTGCCGAGGGCACTCAAGACACGAATCACCGTTTCGGTGGTGGTTCCGGCCATATCGGCAATCTCCCGACGGGTAAAAGGCAGGACCGGACCCAGTTTACCGGCGAGCATGCAAAGGACAAAGGCAAGGCGCTGTTCGATTCTCTCTCCGGCAAAATCGCCAAGCCTGTCCTGGGCTTCTCTCAGCCTGGCGCTGAGGATACTGATAATGCGCAGAGCGACTTCAGGACGAGTTCTCAAAAACGAGGTGAATTCCTGCCGTTTAATACCCAGAACCACCGCGCTGTCCACTGCCCGGGCAGATGCAGGATAGGGTTTATCTTCAAAAACAGCCACATCTCCAAATATCTCGGTTTCTCCGAAAAAGGCGATGATAAACTGTTTACCCGATGAAGCGTGCTTGAGCACCTTCACCTGCCCGCGAACGACGATATAGAACCACTCTGGAGCATCGCCCTCCCAGAAGATAAATTCATCCGGTTCATATTCTTTTTCGACGCACAGTCGGGCCAGAACATCGATATCTTCGCTGTCAAGTCCGGAGAAAATATACGATTTTTTCAGAATGTCGGCTTTTTCCGATAACTCCACTTGTTTCAAGCTCCTCCACGGTCACCCGGCAGTCCAGGTTCCTTTTTACCAGCATACTGTACGAAATTCAACACATAACCGATGACGACCGACGCCGCAATGGTTAAAACCGTCAAGACAACAACGTATATCCACCCAAAGTAACTGACCATAACAGGCAGCAGCAGCGGTTTGACAGCCCGGTTATAGAGAAAAATAGAAATCAGGGAATCAACGGCACCCTTTTCCCTGAGATCTTTCAGGAGAGGATACCAGGCATAAATCGGGCCGGTTGAAATAATCCCGCCGGCTATTGAGAGAGCGATACCTTTTATCCCCGAACTTTTCCCGAGAAACCGGACAACGCCCGCAGGGTGAAGAAACAGGTTAACCAGTACCATAAGAAGAAAAATCAAACCGAGAGGCAGGAGCATGCTGAACAGGACCGAACCGCTCTTGTTCACCGCTTCCGATGTTTTTTCCGGTATCACCAGAAAGAGTATTCCATACACCATCAGTACCGCCAGCAGAAAGAGCAGTGAGCGGTTTATACGCCGTTTTTTCATCTTTACCCCGCCTGCATTCTTCATGGCATTATCCATCCCGTCAACACACCGGTTACGGCAACGGTACCAAGCGAAATCAGTATCGCAGAGACAAATGACAAGCCATTTCTGAGGAAAGCAAACCGTCTGCCGAACGCAGCTATTTCTGCCGGCAATTGCACAAGACCGACCGTTACCCAGGTCACTATAAAAGCGGTCACAGCAAAAAGGCTGACTCCATACGTTAACAACTCTCCGCCGATGATATAGCTGTTAATCGGGTTTCCGGCGAAGATACTGCCAAAACAAGCCCCCCAGAGGGTATCCAGTGCGATATTTCCTGAAAAAATCGACATCAGTATTTTTTCAGAAACAAAGACATCGAATAAACCCGTCAGGAGGATTATTCCTGCCATGACGGGTACCATGGAAACGAACTGCCGGAAAGCAGCCCGGAACGCATGAAAAACGAGGGTTTTATCAATCCGGGAAGGTTCAGCCGCCGTTTCAGACTGGTTCTCCGAAGCATGAGCCACCGCATTCCGATACTGCTCTACTGCTTCTTTTACCGTGCCGGTGAAACCGGTACCGACATCTATACCACCGGCTTTGAACTGACCCACCACAGACGGACTGGCATAACCGGTCAGAACGACGTCCGCTCCCTGTCTCACAGCCATCACCACCGCTTGTACTCCGGCACCGTACTGACCGGATGCAAAAGGGTTCGGAACAGCGTCATATTCACCGGTAGCCGTATCGAATATCACCACATATTCTGCTGAGTTGAAACGGTTTGACACCTTCGATTCCGGATTATTACCATCAGATGAAACGGCTATCTTCACCCTGTCCTCCGAGGTTATGGTATACATGGTATCTTACCATTTTCCAACCCGGCACTACCGTCAGGCGAGTATACAAATTGACAAAGAGCTCTTATTAATATTAAGATTTATTACTAATAATGAATAGAAGACAAACACTCCAGAAAAAAACCATTCTCACCGTTCTCAGGAAAACGGATACGCACCCGACGGCTGACTGGATATATGATGAAGTACGGAAGGTACTCCCCCATATCAGCAAGGGAACGGTTTACCGTAATCTGAAAATACTGAGTGAAGACGGCGAGGTATCCGAACTGCACCTGAACGGAGACGCCAGCCGGTATGACGGGAAAATGAGCCCCCACTACCATTTCAGGTGCGAGGGCTGCGGGAAACTGTACGACATCGACGAACCGTTCAATGCAGAAATCGATGAGCGGGTAATGAAGAAGACCGGATTCATGATTCTCTATCACCACCTTGAATTCCGGGGGTTCTGTCATACCTGTCAAAATAACAAAGAGAGAGAAAAGGAGGGTTACATCAATGAGTAAGTCTGTCAAGGGAACAAAAACCGAGAAAAACCTGTTAACGGCCTTCGCCGGAGAGTCTCAGGCACGAAATCGGTACACATTCTTCGCCAGTGCAGCGAAAAAAGAGGGGTACGAACAGATTGCCAACATCTTTACCGAAACGGCGGCCAATGAGAAGGAGCACGCCGAAATCTTTTTCAAGTACCTCGAGGGAGGGAGCGTCGAAATCACTGCTGCCTACCCGGCGGGTGTCATCGGGAAGACGCTGGACAATCTGAAAGCGGCGGCTGACGGCGAAAAGGAAGAATGGAGCGAAATCTACGCCGACATGGAGAAGGTTGCCCGGGAAGAGGGGTTCGAAGACATCGCCGTTTCATTCAAGGAAATTGCGGAAGTGGAAGAGTTCCATGAAGCCCGCTACCGAAAGCTGGCAGCCAACGTGGAAAAAGGTGAAGTATTCAAGAAAGACAAGGTCGTGAAATGGCACTGCACCAACTGCGGGTACATTCATGAAGGGACCGAGCCGCCCGACGAGTGCCCTGCCTGCAAGCATGCCAAGGCTTACTACGAACTACTGGCGGAGAATTACTAATAGCAGTTATCAGTAATCAGTTAACAGTATTCAGTTAGGAAAGAGACAGGGATATCAATAGTCAAGGAGGACAATCATGGCTGAAGAGATGAAGTGCCCGGTAACGGGTCACACCAGGAAGACCGATACCGGAAAAGGCACGACCAACCGCGACTGGTGGCCGAACCAGCTCAATCTCAGAATGCTCCACCAGAACTCGTCGTTGAGCAATCCGACGGGTGAAAAATTCAACTACAAAGAAGAATTCAAAAAACTCGATTTACCGTCGGTCAAGAACGACCTGTACAAACTGATGACCGACTCGCAGGACTGGTGGCCGGCGGATTACGGCCACTACGGGCCACTCTTCATACGGATGGCCTGGCACAGCGCCGGGACGTACCGCATGGGGGACGGCCGGGGAGGAGCATCCGACGGCACCCAGCGGTTTCCACCGCTCAACAGCTGGCCGGATAACGTCAACCTCGACAAAGCCCGGCGGCTGCTCTGGCCGATTAAGAAAAAGTACGGGAAGGCAATATCATGGGCCGACCTGATGATTCTGGCCGGCAACTGTGCCATAGAATCGATGGGTTTAAAAATGTTCGGTTTCGGCGGCGGACGCGAAGACGTCTGGGAACCGCAGGAGGATGTGTACTGGGGCTCCGAGAGCGAATGGCTCGGCGACAAGCGGTATACCGGTGAACGCGACCTCGAGAATCCGCTGGCGGCAGTACAGATGGGTCTTATTTATGTCAACCCGGAGGGACCGAACGGTGTCCCCGACCCGGCAGCTTCAGCCCGTGATGTCCGCGAAACGTTCGCCCGCATGGCGATGAACGATGAAGAAACGGTGGCGCTCGTCGCCGGCGGTCACACGTTCGGGAAGATGCACGGGGCGGGTGATGCGAAACACGTCGGGCCGGAGCCGGAAAGCGCTCCTCTCGAAGAGATGGGGCTCGGCTGGAAGAGCAGTTTCGGCACCGGCAAGGGAGTCGATACGATTTCGAGCGGCCTCGAAGGCGCCTGGACATACAGCCCCACGCAATGGAACATGGAGTATTTCGACATTCTCTTCGACTACGAATGGGAACTGACGAAAAGCCCGGCCGGCGCCAACCAGTGGGTACCGAAAGGCGGCGCCGCGGCGGACCGCGTGCCGGACGCGCACGACCCTTCGAAACGCCATGCTCCGGTGATGTCGACGGCCGACCTCGCCCTGCGGTTCGACCCTGCGTACGAGCCGATTGCGAGGCGATTCCAGAAAGACCCGGCAGCCTTCGCAGACGCATTCGCCCGGGCATGGTTCAAGCTGACCCACCGCGACATGGGACCGCGCTCACGGTACCTCGGCCCGGAAGTCCCGGCCGAGGAACTAATCTGGCAGGACCCGGTACCGGCGGTCGACCACGAACTCATCAACGAACAGGACATTGCCGAACTCAAGGCAACCATACTCGCCTCAGGTCTGTCGATTTCCGAACTGGTAACGACAGCCTGGGCTTCGGCATCGACGTTCCGCGGCTCGGACAAACGGGGCGGCGCGAACGGAGCACGAATACGGCTGGCGCCGCAGAAGGACTGGGAAGTCAACCAGCCGGCACAACTGAACAAGGTGCTGGATACCCTCGAAAAAATCAGAAACGACTTCAACAAAAAACAGACCGGCGGTAAAAAAGTATCGTTCGCCGACCTGATTGTCCTCGGCGGCTGCGCAGGCGTCGAGAAAGCAGCGAAGAACGCCGGGTATACCATCACCGTTCCCTTTGCACCGGGACGCACCGATGCAACACAGGAGCAGACGGATGTGGATTCGTTCGCGGTTCTCGAACCGAAAGCCGACGGATTCCGTAACTATCTGAAGGAGAAATCCAGCACTCCGGCGGAGGAGATGCTCATCGACAAGGCGCAACTGCTGACGCTGACGGCACCGGAAATGACGGTTCTCATCGGCGGCATGCGCGTCCTCGGCGCCAATTACGGGCATGCCCCGCACGGCGTCTTTACCAAAAGAACAGAAACGCTCACCAATGATTTCTTCGTCAATCTGCTCGACATGGGCACGGAATGGAAGCCGGTCTCGGATGATAAAACCGTATTCGAGGGGGTCGACCGGAAAACGGGAGAACGAAAATGGACAGGAACGCGAATCGACCTTCTTTTCGGTTCGAATTCGCAGCTCAGGGCGATATCCGAAGTGTACGCATCCGATGATGCCGGAGAGAAATTCGTCAATGATTTCGCGGCGGCCTGGAGCAAGGTGATGAACCTCGACCGGTTCGATATCCGGTAAAGCAAGAAGGAATAGTAAGAAGGTCAAGAGGCCGGTTTTCATAACCGGCCTCTTCATTCAACGAGGCTATGGATACCAGTGCACGTGAAACCATGAAAAGACGGTTGTTCGTCACCGCCGGGACGATTACCCTGACCCTCGGGGTAATCGGCATCATCGTGCCGGTGCTGCCGACGACGCCGTTTCTGATACTGACAGCGATATGCTACACGCGCGGTTCGGAGCGATTATACAACGCGCTCCTGACAAATCGGCTCTGCGGAAGCTACATCAAAAACTATCTCGAAGGCAGAGGTATGTCAGCCGGAGCGAAAATCCGGACGCTCGCCCTGCTCTGGGTTTCAATAATCTGCACCGAAGTATTCCTCGCCGAAACACTTTTCGTCAGGATACTGCTCGGGGTGGTGCTCGCCGGCGTCACCATCAGATCGGAAGAGCACACGTCTGAACTCCAGTCACCGCTCATTAT
>CAYSQK010000075.1:0-8036 GCA_964433075.1 uncultured Dehalococcoidales bacterium | reverse complement strand
TGCTCTTCCCCGACAATGCTCCCCTGTTCAGAATCAATCCGTGGCTCATCGCCGGCGTGGTAGTCATGTTCACAGGGTTCACGGCGTTCGTCATTCAGAGACTGGTGGCGACAAGGAAGCGTCAGGTAACCACCGGCTGGGAAGAGCTTATCGGGAAACCGGCGAAAGTCATGGTGCCGCTTGACCCCGAAGGACAAGTACTGTTCCGCGGCGAACGCTGGAAAGCAGTCTCCGGAGAAGGTACCGTAGAAACCGGAGAACAGGTTATAATAGACAAAGTCGAAAACCTCACGCTTTACGTGAGCAGAATCAAGACAGGACAGGAATAAAAATGGATCCGAATATTGGAGGAATCGTCATCAGCCCCTGGGTAATCGTCCTGATTGTTATCGCCGTGATTGCATTTCTCGTCGTTACCATCATCTGGGGACTCAAAGCCCACCGTCTGAAAATAGCTGCCGGTAAAGAAGACATGATTGGCAGAACCGCCCGTGTGATAACACCGCTCGAACCGAAGGGACTGGTGTTCCTCGAAGGTGAACAGTGGACGGCTATCTCGGAATCGGGGCAAATCGAACCCGGCCAGGAGGTCGTCGTCACCCGCATCGACGGGCTTAAAGTATACGTCACAAGAAAATAACAGGAGGAACAAATGGATATAGTCTTAATTGTTGTCATTGCTTTGTTCGTACTCATGATACTCTCCATGGCAATAAGGATTGTCCCGGAGTATGAACGCGGAGTCCTTTTCCGCCTCGGACGTCTCGTTGGACAGAGAGGGCCCGGCCTCTTTTTCATCATCCCGTTCGTCGACCGCATGGTCAAAGCCGACCTCCGTGTCGTCACCATGGACGTTCCGTCACAGGAAGTCATTACCAAGGACAATGTCACCGTCCGCGTCAACGCGGTCGTCTTCTTCAGAGTCGTTAACCCTGAGGATTCGGTCGTCAAGGTTCTCGACCACGTCAGGGCAACCTCACAGATATCCCAGACGACCCTGAGAAACGTCCTCGGCCAGTCGGACCTCGATGAACTGCTCTCTCAGCGGGAAGTGCTCAACCAGAAACTGACCCAGATTATCGATGAACATACCGACCCGTGGGGCGTCAAGGTCAGCACCGTTGAAATCAAGGAAGTAGAACTTCCTGACCAGATGAAGAGAATGATGTCCGCCCAGGCTGAAGCCGAACGTGAACGGAGAGCCAAGATTATCCATGCCGATGGTGAATTCCAGGCATCGGAGACACTGGCCAAAGCCGGTTCGGTCATCGCCAGGGAACCAACCACTCTCCAGCTTCGTTACCTTCAAACCCTGACCGAAATTGCATCCGAGAAAAACAGCACGCTTATTTTCCCCATACCCATCGACCTGATAAGCGCCTTCATGAAGCACATCACCCCGGAAGAAGACAAGAAGAAATAACCCGGTTTATAGTAAGCAATCACAGGAGGACTGACACGTGTCAGCCCTCCTGTTTATTTTCTCCAGGTCAGCATTGCCGGCGCGTATACTGGTTGACAGAGCGAACTTATATTGACAGTCGCCGGGCAGGAAATTAAACTCAAAGCACGGGTAACCGGAATATATGATTGAAGATAACGGAGAACGCATGACAATAGAACGGAGAATAAAAGACCTCGGACTGACTTTACCGCCCTCGCCGCCCGCTCCCGCGGCTAATTATGTGCTGACGGTGCAAACCGGAAACCTGTTATTTGTGTCCGGACACGGGCCGCATAACGACGGGACAGTGAAAATGACCGGCAAGCTGGGCAGAGACCTGAGTCTGAATGAAGGCTACCAGGCAGCCCGCAGTACCGGTTTGAACCTGCTGGCGTCCATCAGGGAAGCAATCGGTGACCTGAACAGAATCAGCCGAATCGTGAAGGTAACAGGTATGGTGAACTGCACCGAGGATTTCGCGGATTGTCCGAAAGTGATTAACGGCTGCTCGGATTTGTTCGCAGAGATTTTCGGAGAAGCCGGCAAGCACACCCGGGCGGCTGTCGGTATGCAGTCGCTGCCCTTCCAGTGGCCGGTAGAAATCGAGATGATTGTAGAACTGAAATCAGCCGTTCAATAGTTGTAGGAGGGGGCGAGGGTAATATATACCGGATGATGTATCCCTGTATATACTACCCCGCCTGGCTGTACGAATACGTTATGACTTTTCTACGCCGACTTTTTTGCTCGTTTCCAGAGAAGCGATAATCTCCTCCTGGATAGCCCCGACCGCCCCGGGCGTATGAGGCAGCATGATGGTATTGGTCACGGAGTTCTTGCCGACCTCCGTCAGCATATCGTAGTACTGGGTCATGAGGACGAGCGTCATGACGGCGGCAGGGTCAACACCTAACGATTTGCTTGTCTTGCTGACTGATTCCCGCAAGCCTTCGACGATTGCCGTCCGCTGGTCGGCGATACCTTCACCGGAAAGCCGTTTACTATCAGCATCAGCTTCGGCGGCTTTCACGACGATGATTTTTTTCGCCTCGCCCTCGTGCTCGGCGGCAACTCTGAGGCGCTGCTGGCGGTTAATCTCGTTCATGGCATCAGCCACACCGGCATCCGGCTGGATATCATTGACCAGCGCCCTGACCAGCGAATATCCATAGAACTGAAGCCGTTCTGTGAGACTTTGTTCGACATCGGTGGCTATCTCTTCCTTCTTCTCGAACACGTCATCGAGAATCATCGTCGGGACTTTGGCACGAACGGTATCAAATATCCAGGATTCCATCTGCTGATTCGGGTTGGTCAGCTTGTAGAAGGCATCCCACACCCGGTCCCTGCCATCGACGAAATACTGCACGGCTATCAGCAAATCAACGAAAACGTTGTCCTTTGTCTTGGTTCTGATTTTTACGTTGAATTCGTTGACCCGAATGGACACCCGTCCGGCGACAGATTCTACCAGGGGTATTCTGAAATGCAGTCCCGGCTCCGTCACCCGGCTGAACTTCCCGAACCTCTCCACCACAGCAAATGTCTGTTGTTTAACGGTATAGATAGAAAACAGAAAGATAAGGACGACCAGACCTATGACAATATATAACCAAACCATTTCTTCTTCTCCTTTATTTCATTCCGGCTCATGCCGAGCCTGATTTCTTTTTTTCTCTCAACGATTTGATAGCGGCTTTACTGCCGAAGTAGATGTACTTGCCGACTCTCTCCTTGTCTATCAGCTTCTTTTTCAGCAAAGCCCAGAAGGTGAACGAAACTCCGTTTTCGCTCCCTTCATGGTGTATCTTTTCACAGAGTTCCGGGACATCAGCGTAACCGAACACCTCATCAGTGTGCTCCTCCAGGTAATCGAGCACCTTCTGCTGTAACGGCGAAAGGTCGGATTTATTGATAACATCGTCAATTTTCGGCATTTCCATCACGCACCAGACAATTCACTCATAAACTACAAATATAATACAAGAATTTTGCAAATATTTCAAGTATTATTTACAAATTAATCACATAATATTTTTGGAATAAAACTGGATAGGCATGGGAAAAATATAGTGCAAAAATACAGTGGTCATCCAAGGGAAGTGGCCCCCGGGTTATTATCGCCTCAGCGTAACGTCGCCGGCAACTATCCGGTGAAGCATTCCGGCGGTATCTCTGACGAGGAGGTTACCTGAGGCATCGACTGATTCAGCAATGCCTTCGATAACGTCGTGCACCGAAGTCACGCAGACATCGGTACCAAGGGTGACGAGTCGGTCCCGCCACTCTCCGAAAACCCGTTCGCCGGAGTTCAACGAGGAATACATCCGGTCCATGTCCGAAAGTAATTCCCGTATCAGGTCAATCCGCGACACCTCTTCACCGGTTTCAATCAGGAGGCTCGTTGCCGGAGTTAGAACACCCGCAAGCTCATCATTCCCGATATTAGCGTTGATACCGATACCGGTAACCGTGTAGTTGACGCCGGTACTGCGGATATCGCTCTCGATGAGGATACCGCATACTTTCCGGCCGTCTATCAGAACATCGTTCGGCCACTTGATGCCAGCTTTCAGTCCGGTTACCGTTTCAACAGCGTGAACGACCGCCAGTGAGGCAGCCATTATCAGCAAATGGAGGAGAGTCATGTCCGGATACAGAATCACCGAAAGAGCGATATTTCCTTCGGGCGTCATCCAGGAGCGCTTCATTCGCCCCCGCCCCTGCGTCTGCTTTCCGGCAATAATGACCGTGCCTTCGGGCGCACCGTTCAAGGCTTCGCGGATACCGATTTCGTTGGTCGAACCGGTTTCCGGCAGGAAGATGATACGCCGCCCGATTGTCCGGGTATCGAGCCCTTCCGCTACCGCTTCGGCAGTCAGGAGTTCTTTGCTCATTCTGCCTTATCCACAGGTCCCGGCGGAGGTACCAGCAGGGTAGCCTCAAGCCGTTCAAAAAGGGGTTCATCTGCTCCAAGTGATTTCGCATAGGCACGGAACGAGCCGTACCTCTCCCTGAATGCATTCAGGAAAAACCGAATCGAATCCGGCTCGACCATCCACACATACTCCGGCATTGATTCGAGCAGGGGAGCCATCGACGGGTCTTCGGTCAGCCGTTTCCTCACTGCCTCCATATAGGGAGCGCTCAGGCAGTAATCACCGACGATATCGTCGTCAGATACGCCGAGCGTCCCGAGCAGTATCGCCGTCATCACGCCGGTCCGGTTCTTGCCGGCGTTGCAGTGGATAATCGCCGGAAGATTCTTCGAATCAACTATGATACGAAGTACCTCGAAGACTTTCATGCCGAAATCCTTCTGACTAGAAAGTGAAAGAAAAACCTCGCCCGAATTCCGGTCTTCGTCACGGGTTTCGAGCACAACCGGCACGTTCCGGTAGCCTATGCCCAGAGAAGCCAGCTTTTCCTTCTCGCTCAAATCACCGTCGACTGCATCCCGCAGGTCGATAACCACAGCCGGTTTCAGTTCCCAGCGAAGCCGCAGGCTGTCACGACTGGTCATGAATCGGAGTTCGGCGCTCCGGTAAAGCCGGTTCCAGGCAATCATCCTCCCATCCGTCACCCGGTAACCGCCGAGGTCCCGGAAGTTATTGATACCTTTGAACGTATAGTTTCGTACTTCGGTATTGATATTCGGCGCTATTTCCTCGCACATGTTCTTGCCACCCCTTTTCTAAAGAAAGATTAGTATGATACATCGAAGGATGTCAAACGATACCGAAAAACGAAAATCATTTGTCAAAACAGGTTTTATCCCTTAAAATAGACATTGTCCCATGAAGCGGAGGGGTCGCATAGTGGCCTAGTGCGGGCGCCTGCTAAGTGCTTACCTCGGGTTTCCGGGGTCGAGGGTTCGAATCCCTCCCCCTCCGCCAGTTGAGTAATTTGTTCATTGTAATTAGTAATGAGTAGACTCCGTACCCAAAACCCCCACTCATCATTACTCCCGCTAACATTTCAATTTTCCCTCATGTATTGCATCATTTCTTCTTTTATGCAATAGTTATACGTCAGTAATTCATCGCATTCTTCGTTAAAGAAAACCTGGTTTGACGAATCAGACGAATCATAATCATGAATCGGATGCTATTTACAAATCGTTCGGAGTTCAGGGAATGGCTCACAAAAAACGCCCGTTCCGATGAGGGCATCTGGCTTATATTTAGCAAAAAGGGCAATCCGGCGACTTTAACAGCCGGCGAAGCGCTTGAGGAAGCACTGTGCTTCGGCTGGATTGACGGTCAGATGAAGAGTATCGATGACAATTCCTACCTTAAATATTTCAAACAGCGCCGCGCAACGAGCAACTGGTCGGAAAAGAATAAAAAACTCGTTGAAAAGCTGGAATCGCTGGGACTGATGACGGACTTCGGCAGGGTAAAAATCGAAAGTGCCAAACAAAACGGATGCTGGAATTCATCAAAACCTGAACCGCTGACCGATGAACAGGTACGGCAATTCGAGGATATGCTGAAATTAAGTGAAACCGCCCATGCAAATTATGTGAAAATGCCGCCTTCTGCCCGCAGGACCTATGCCGCTTCCTATTTCCTTGGCGCAAAAACGGAGGAAGGCAAACAAAAAAGACTCAATACTATCATCGAGCGGTTGATATTGAACCTGAATCCAATGCAAAGCATGAAGAAAATGAAATATGGAAATGGATAATCAGGAAATCCTTGAAATCGCCATGAACCAGTCGGCACTCGAAGCGAACTGCCGGCCGCAAGACTTTCTCTCGAAAGAAAATAAAGTGGTTATTTCGGTACCGAATCCGAAAGCGAGAATCTACCTGAAACTGCCGCTCTACTGCAACCTGATTTCCTACGGAAATAACATTGTTGCTTCGGTTAATGAGGAAATAGCAGAGACGATTACATCTTTCATCAATATGTACAAGGTCGAACACTGTTTCGAAACCCCGAACACGCATGTCCTTAACGCGGAACTTAAAAAAAGAGGTTATCGAATCTACAATATGGCCGAGTATTTCCTGCCGGACATGAATAGCCTCAAAGAGATGTTCTGTGATTTTCCTTCAAAAATCCTGCATCCCGAAGATTTTTCAGACTTATATAAGCCTGAATGGAATAACTCCCTGGAGCCGAAGCGCAAGGAACACGATGTCCTGGCGGCGGGAGCTTACGATGGCACCAAACTTATCGGATTGGCCGGCTGTTCGGATGACTGTGAAACGATGTGGCAAATAGGCATCGATGTTCTGCCCGACTACCGCCGGCAGGGAATAGCCTCAGCTTTGACAAGCCGCCTGGCTCTGGAAATCCTCGACCACGGCAAAGTCCCCTTTTACTGCGCCGCCTGGTCGAATATCGGCTCAGTCCGGAACGCCATACGAAGCGGTTTCCGCCCGGCATGGATTGAGATGACAGCGAAGAGCCTGGAAGAGGTGGAGAAGGCGATCCAGCGGGGGAAAGGTATAGAGTGACCGGATTCACGATAAAACACTATTCCGGTCGTATTCCTGCCTGCGGGGTATTCTGCGGCGGGTGCCCGGCGTACCTGAAAGAGAAAAAGCCCTGTCCGGGCGCGGAAATCAACTCGGCTCGATGCGAAAGCTGCACGAAGTTCCACCTGTGCTGTAAAGAGAAGAACATCACGCACTGTTACGAATGTTCCGAATTCCCCTGTAAAAAGCTGAAGGCGTTCGCAAAAAACTGGCTGAAATACGGGCAGGACTTTATCGAAAACCAGCATCGGCTGAAAAACGTCGGTGAAGAACGATTCAGAGAAACCTGGAACGAGAAAGCCAGATGTAAGACAACTCTGTTTACCTCATCGGTTCTTAATATTTCCTTCTTATAAATCTGTTACAATTGAATAAGTAACTCGTTTCAGGACACGCATTTTATGCCCTCATACCACATATGGACAATCGGCTGCCAGATGAACAAGGCGGAATCGGACCGGCTCGGAGCCTATTTCGAGAAAGCCGGTTATTCTCCGGCACCGTCCATCGATGAAGCAGACCTGGTCATCCTTAACACCTGCGTCGTCCGTCAGACCGCCGAAAACAAAGCTGCTAATAAGGCTGTGTCTCTCAGGGCACTGAAAAAAGCCCGTCCTGATGTCACTCTGGCTGTAACCGGCTGTTTCGTGGATTCGGATATCCCGGCCATGAAGAAGCGATTTCCTCACATCGACCATTTTTTCAAACCCGGCGAACCGCCGTACTGGATGAAGGAGTCTGGCTGGGAATATTCGATTCACTACAGCGTCGGACCGACTGCCTACGTCCCGATTACCCAGGGATGCAACAACTTCTGCACGTACTGCATCGTCCCCTACCGGCGGGGACGGGAACGAAGCCGGCTGCCGGAAGCCATCGTCTCCGAAGTACGAGACTTAACCGAACGAGGCGTTGTCGAAGTCACTCTGCTCGGGCAGAATGTCGATTCCTACGGTAATGACCTGCCTGACAAACCCGACCTTGCCATGCTGCTCTACGAACTGAACGACATCGAGAAACTGAAGAGAATCCGCTTTCTGACGAATCATCCCAAGGATATGAGAGATCGGAAGAGCACACGTCTGAACTCCAGTCACCGCTCAT
>CAYSQK010000074.1:0-8283 GCA_964433075.1 uncultured Dehalococcoidales bacterium | reverse complement strand
GGACTCGTGGTATACTATTATGCTGTATGGGTACTTCAATAAAGAATCTGGTTGTACTCGGCTCCACCGGCTCGATTGGACGCCAGACACTCGATGTTATTCGGGCTCTGCCTCAGCATTTCCGGGTTATCGCCCTGGCAGCCGGCAGCAACGTCACCCTCCTTCAGGAACAGGCACGTGAGTTCAAACCTGACTATATCTGGTACGATACTCCTCAACCGGTGCCGCCGAATATTCATGGGACGCTTCTCCCTCTTGAAGAAATGGCCGTCCTTTCCAGTGCTGACTGCATCGTCATCGCAACCTCAGGGAAAGCCGGACTCAAGGCAACCCTCGCCGCCGCCCGCGCCGGTAAAAATATAGCCCTCTCCAACAAAGAATCACTCGTCATGGCCGGTGAAATAATTATGGCGGAAGCGAAAAATAACGGGGCTTCGATTCTCCCTGTCGACAGCGAGCACAGTGCCGTATGGCAGTGTCTCAGGGGCGAAACCGCCCCCGCCCGCATTATCCTGACCGCTTCCGGCGGCCCGTTCAAAGGATTTTCACGGGAACAGCTTGCCGGCGTCACGCCCGAACAGGCGCTGAACCATCCCTCGTGGAAAATGGGGAATAAGGTGACCATTGACTCGGCTACCCTGATGAATAAAGGCCTTGAAATCATCGAAGCCCGCTGGCTCTTTGACGTCCCTGTGGAAAAGATAGACGTCGTCATTCATCCGCAAAGTATCATTCATTCGATGGTCGAATTTGCGGACGGTTCAATAAAGGCTCAGCTCAGTTACCCGGACATGAGACTGCCCATTCAGTATGCCTTGACCTTTCCTGACCGGCTGCCGAATCCAGACCTTCAGAAAATCGACTGGTATACCATGAAAGACTTGACCTTCAGCCGGCCTGATACCGCCCGTTTTCCCTGCCTCAGACTGGCAGTCGACGCAATAAAACAGGGCGGAACCTGTCCGGCAGCGCTCTGCGCCGCCGATGAAACCACCGTCGAACTGTTTCTGACCGGGCAAATCAGGTTCACCGATATCCCTGAAATACTCGAACAGGTGCTGAACGAACACACCCCGGTCACGAAACCTTCGCTCGACGATATTCTCGAAGCCGATGCGGCAGCACGGAAAATAACTCGTCGTATTATGGCGAACAGGAGCAACAGGTAAATGGTTATCTACATCATCATCGGCCTCCTGGTACTCTCGGTCATCCTCATCAGCCATGAACTCGGCCACTTCATCACCGCGAAAATGACCGGGGTCAGAGTGGAAGAATTCGGGCTTGGCTACCCTCCCCGAATCTGGGGATTCAAGCGGGGCGAAACCACCTATTCGATAAATGCCATTCCCTTCGGCGGATTCAACAAACTTACCGGTGAGGAAGATGCTGCCGACCCGCGAAGCCTCGCCGCCAAGAGCCGCCGGGCCCGCCTCCTCGTCATCACCGGCGGCACCGTCGCCAATATCCTCCTCTCCTTCGTCTTTTTTACTGTCAGTTTCATGTTCCCCCAGCAGCGGTGGGAAGGCAATGTGAAAATTGAAGCGGTTTCCGAACAGTCCGCGGCTGAAACTGCCGGACTGGCCGTCGGCGACCTGATTCTGGCGGTCGATGGCGAACCGCTCCGTGATAACAATACCCTCAGTCTGTTGATTCAGGAACATCTCGGGGAAACCATCACCCTCGAGGTTCGCCGGCCAGACGAATCGGTCGTCTTCATCGATGTCACCCCCCGCCTCAACCCTCCGGAAGGCCAGGGGCACCTCGGCGTGATGACCAGCCTTGCCGACCCGGTGGCTATTCCGTACCGGCATTCATTATGGAAAGTCGTGCCTCTCGGTCTGGAAGAGATGTGGAATGTGATAAAAACCTGGGGCGAAGGACTGGCGAGTATTTTCCGAAGCGAATCCCCGGCCTCCTTCGTCGGACCGGTCGCCCTGGTTCAGTTGACGGGTGAAGTCGCGAAATTCGGCATCGTTCCCCTGCTTCAGATTGCCGCCCTCATCAGCCTCATCCTCGGCATTACCAACATGTTCCCCATTCCGGCGCTCGACGGCAGCCGCGTCGTCTTCCTTATCATCGAAGCGGTACGCGGCGGCAAACGGCTCCAGCCGAAAACTGAGGGTATTATCCATTTTGTCGGATTTGCCCTGCTGATACTGTTTTCGATTGTTATTACGTTTCAGGACATCCTCCGCATTATTCACGGAGAAAGTCTCCTGGGATAAGAGGGTTAAATGTATACACGAAGAAAGACAATTCCCATTCAGGTCGGCAGCATCACCATCGGCGGCGATGCCCCGATTGTCGTCCAGTCCATGGCCAGTACCGATACCCGCAACGTTGCCGCTACCGTGTCCCAGATAAAAGAACTGGAAGAACTCGATTGCGAAATCGTCCGGCTGGCAGTACCCGATATGGAAGCGGCCGAAGCCCTGAAAAGCATCAAACAACAGGTGACCGTCCCGCTGATTGCCGATATTCATTTCGATTACCGTCTCGCTCTGGCCTCCATTGAAGCTGGTATAGACGGATTGAGACTCAATCCGGGGAATATCGGCGAACCCGACCGGGTAAAAGCGGTCGTGAAAGCCGCCGCCGAACGGAGTATCCCGATTCGCATCGGCGTCAACGCCGGCAGCATGCCGAAGAAAGCCGACCCCTCGCTGACGGTTGCGGAACGGATGGTCGAAGCCGCCATGGAGCACGTTAAAATCCTTGAAGACCTCGACTTCGACCTCATTAAAGTATCGCTGAAAGCATCTGACATACCCACCACCATCGAAGCCTGCGAGTCGATTGCAAAACGGATACCCTATCCCCTCCATATCGGCGTTACCGAAGCCGGCACGCCCCGCACCGGGATAATTCGCAGCGCCGCCGGTATCGGTGCCCTCCTCTGCCTCGGCATCGGCGATACCATCCGCGTTTCTTTGACCACCCACCCGCGTGAAGAGGTAATCGCCGGCTACGAAATACTGAAAAGCCTTAACCTCCGCCGGCATGGTCCCGTCCTGATAAGCTGCCCCACCTGCGGTCGGACCGAAGTCGATCTTATTGCAATCGCCGAAAGAGTTGAAAAAGAACTGCTCAATGTGAAGAAATCCGTCAAAGTAGCCGTCATGGGCTGCATCGTCAACGGCCCCGGAGAAGCGAAGGATGCCGATGTCGGCATTGCCTGCGGCAAAGGCCGGGCAGTGCTCTTCCGGAAAGGTGAGCAGATTCGAACCATCGATGAGAAAGACGCTGTTTCCTCCCTGATGGAAGAAATAGAAAGGCTGTAACATTGCAGGCTAACCATTGTTATTTTGAATACTCGGAGAAGAAAGTAACGAATGGCAAAAAAGAAAATTAGCACCGGTTATTCTGAAAACAAACTTCCCTACATCAAAATCGGTAAAGGCCCGAAAAAACTGGTCGTTTTCGAAGGTCTGAATTTTTCTCACAAAATCCCTTCCGGCATGCAGGTCAGAATGCACCGGCGGATGTTCAAAGGGCTCCCCTCCGACTATACGGTCTACATCGTCGGCAGAAAACCCGGACTCCCGGAAGGCTGCACCATGCGGGACATGTCGAATGACTACGCCGTCATGGTCAGAGATGAAATCGGCGCCCCGGTCGATATCGCCGGTATCTCTACCGGCGGTCCTCCCGCACTCTGGTTCGCCGTCGACCACCGCGACCTCATGGAAAAACTGGTCCTTATTTCCACCGGTTATCGCCTGAGCGATTACGGAAAGAAAGTCCAGCAGGAAATGCTCGAAGCCGCCAGAAAAGGTAAAAAAAGAAAGACCGCCGCCGCTACCGCCGGCCTTCTGGTTTCAAAAGGGTTCAAATCCAGAATGACAAAAATTGTCTTCTGGCTCTTCGGGCCTGCCATATTCGGGAAAACCGATTCACTGTCTGACGGTATTGTCGAACTCGAAGCAGAGGATATCTTCGATTTCGAAGAACGCCTCCCGACCGTTAAAGTGCCCACCCTTGTCGTGGGCGGCACCGGTGACCCGCTGTACCCGATAAAAGAAACAGCCGAAAAAATACCGGACGCAAAACTGGTTCTATACGAAAGTACCGGGCATATCGCTCCGTCCGGTAAAAAATTTGTCGATGACCTGGTTGAATTTCTGGAATATTAAAAGAGACGAAAGATGAGGTTCATATGGAGAGAGTAAAAAACAAAACTGCCGTTGTCACCGGCGGCGGCTCCGGTATCGGAGAGGCCACCGTCAAACTGCTCGCCGCCGAAGGGGCGGATGTCATTATTGTCGATATCGATGATAAAGGCGGCGCCCGCGTTGCCGGAGAAGTTTCCGCTTCCGGAAATACAGCCGAATTCTGCCATATGGATATCAGCCGGGAAAAGGAAGTCGAGGCCGTCTTTTCATCCATTTTCCGGAAACACGGCAAACTGAATATCCTCGTCAACTGCGCCGCTATCGTCGGCACCGATGCCCCGCCCCATGAAATTACCAGCGAGCAGTGGGACACCGTTATGAACGTCAATCTGAAAGGTCCGTTCTTCTGCATCAAGCACGCCGTGCCGTATCTGAAGCAGTCGGGCGGCGGCAGCGTCGTCAATGTCTCTTCTATCATGGGTATGCTCGCCGGTGAGACCATGGTCTACAACACCTCGAAGAGCGGTGTCCGCCACATGACCAAGAATGACGCCTTCATCTATGCGAAGGACAAAATCCGCTTCAACTCCGTCCACCCGGGGTATATCATCACCCCCCTCTTCAAAGGGCTCGTCACACAGAAAGGTCACGGCAGCGTCGAAGAAGCCGTCGCCCATGAAAGCGCCCGGATACCCATCGGCAGAATGGGACTGCCGGAAGACATCGCCGCCGGCATCCTCTACCTCGCCTCGGACGAATCTTCCTACGTGACCGGCTCGGAACTGATTATCGACGGCGGCTGCATGATTGTCTAGAAGATACAGGTAATTTCACTGACTTTTATCACATCGAACGCACCTCGCTTTGTTATAAAACAAAGACGGTGCTATGCTTAAATGAGAAAGAGGTGTATATAATGAAGCTGCTGAGAATTTTGTCCGGTATCCTGATTGCAGCGATTGTTTTCCTGCCCGCAGGTTGTTCGAAAGAAGAACCGGCAGCAAAACTCGCTGAAATAAAAATCGTCGGTACCATCGGGCCGATGGTTATTCCCCTCGCCCGCATGGCTGAAACCAATGCCCTGGATTCGGTCGCTGAAAAAACATCCCTGACCCTGTGGGCAAATCCTGCCCAGTTGCAGGCAACCATTGCCGGCAGCCAGGGCGATTTCGTTTCACTCCCCGTTAACTCCGCCGCAACCT
Organism: uncultured Dehalococcoidales bacterium; assembly: GCA_964433075.1. Classification (GTDB taxonomy): domain Bacteria; phylum Chloroflexota; class Dehalococcoidia; order Dehalococcoidales; family UBA2162; genus MGML01. The sequence goes on along the minus strand of CAYSQK010000074.1, from coordinate 2,966 downwards.
TTTATAACAAAGGTATTCAGTTAAAACTGCTTGACTGCTCAATCTGGAACATCCTGTATCTGCTGAGTACTGACCCGGATATCACCTCCATGGAAGACCTGAGAGGGAAACGGGTCGTCGTTCCCTTCCAGGGCACATCCCCCGATGTCGTCTTCCGGTTCAACCTCGAACAATCCGGTGTCGATCCTGAAACCGATGTCGATATTTTCTACGCTCCCGACCCGGTCCAGGCAACTCAGTTATTCCTCTCCGGTCAGGATGATTACGTCCTCCTCTCCGAACCGTCGGCAACCACCGTCATGAAAAAAGCCGCTGCGTCGGGGAAAACCGTCTACCGGAATCTGAACATGAACGAAGTCTGGAAAGAAGTCACCGGCGGCGCCTCACAGATAGCCCAGGCTGGCACGATTGCCCTCGGCGCCGTGTCGGAAAATACCGCCGTCATGGATGCCTTCCTCGAAGAATACGAGAAGGCCGTCCAGTGGATGCTTGATAATCCCGAAGAAGCCGGCGAAGTCGGCGCCCGCGCCCTTGTCGAACAGGGATTCACCGCCGATGTTCTGGCGGAATCGATGGCCTATATAGACTGGCGGTTCACTCCGGCTGATGAAGCCTACAATGACATCGCCGGCTTCCTGACTGCCCTCATGGAGGCATCGCCTGATTTCACCGGCGGTAAAATGCCGGACAACGCCTTTTACTATGGAAAATAACGAAGCAAAGACAACCCCGGACCGGTTTCCGACCAGGACACGCTTTGTCCTGCTGGGAATCGTTGCCCTCGTCATCGTCTGGCAGCTGGGGTCTGTCTGGCTTCCTTCGATTATCGTTGCCTCGCCCGTTGATACGGTCGTCGCTCTCTGGAACATGGTGATTGCCGGGGCATTGTGGAAACACCTCGGCATCTCACTTGTCCGGATACTCCTCGGCGTGCTCGCCGGATGCGTTACCGGCAGCGCTCTCGGTATTCTCGCCGGCGTGAAAAAACGTTGGGAAGCCTTTCTTGAGCCCATTCGCTGGGTAGTGATGACCATACCGTCAATCGTTATCCTGGTACTGGTGCTTCTCCTCTTCGGCATGGGAAGCGTCCAGACCATCATCATGACCGGTATTATCACCCTGCCGTTTTCCTACGTCAGTACCCTCGAGGGAATGCAGGCCATCGACCGTCGGATTCTCGAAATGGCGCACGTCTATAAAATTCCCCGCCGGATGAGATTGACGAATATCTATCTGCCGGGCATCGGCGCCGCCGTCATGGCCGGGCTGACGCTTTCAGCCGGCATCGGCGTCCGGGCTGCCATCCTCGCTGAATTCATGGGCGCCCGTGACGGTATCGGCCACGGCATATTTCTCTCCTGGTCGCACCTGAATACGCCCGACCTCTACGCCTGGATTCTCCTGACCTTCGCCCTCCTCGCCGTCATCGAATTCGGCGCTCTCCGCCCCCTCAGGAACATCCTGCTGAAATGGCAGGTGGCCGTATGATTACCTTCGAAAATGTCTCCCTGCAGCTTGGCGGAAAGGAAATACTCCGGAATGTCAGCTTCCATATCGAACCGGAAGAGATGGCGGTGCTGACAGGCATTTCCGGCTCGGGGAAAACAACCCTGCTCCGGCTCATTGCCGGTATTCTCAAACCTGATTCGGGAAACGTCAGGGTACAAAGCACTAAAATCGGCTTCGTTTTCCAGGACCACCGGCTCCTTCCCTGGAAAACAGCCGTCGAAAATATTACCCTCGTTCTCAAAGCGAAAGGGCTGTCCCCCGAAGAAGCCCGTCGGAAAGCTCTTTCGTGGCTTGAAATGGTCGGGCTCGCCAGGTACGCCGGCTACTATCCGGCCCAGCTCAGTGGCGGTATGGTGCAGCGGGTCTCCATCGCCCGGGCTTTCGCCGTCGAACCGGACGTCGTCCTCATGGATGAGCCCTTCAGCAGCCTCGATGACCGGATGACGGATTCCCTCCTGCTGATGATTCAGAAAGTCCTGGCGGAGTACAAGGCAACCGTCCTCTATGTAACCCATGACGTCATGGAAGCCCTCCGTCTTGCCGACCGCCTCCTCAATCTCGAAAATCATGAACTCACCGAAACGCCGGTCGTCAACCGTCAGGAACTCCTGCAGACGTACTGTAATGCCCGGCTTGAAGCCATTACCCCGAACCCTCCAGGTGAAGCATTATGAACATAAACGGAACCAGAGACATTCTCAACCTGTTGACCATGCCGTGGCCGGAGTTTTCGGCAACCGTTCAACCCCGCGCAAAAGAGATGCACCGCACGGTAAACGGCAATACCGTTACCGTCACCGCCCTCCTCGGCTATGACAATATCTGCCGGAATCAGTGCCTCTACTGCGGTATGAGAGCCGGATGCACCGGATTGAACCGGTTTCGACTCAGCCTTGACGATGTACAAAAAACCGGAGAAACCGCCTGGGCAATGGGTCTGCGCCGGCTGTTCCTGATTTCCGGAGAAGACCCGGGATTCCCTTTTCAAGACATCGTATCCATGGTTGAACAGCTGAAAAAACGGGGGTTTTTCCTCAGCCTCGGCGCCGGTGAATTCACCGAAGACGAATATCGCCGGCTGGCCGCCGTCGGGCTCGATGAATACGTTCTCAAGTTCGAAACCTCGGATGAAGCGTTCTTCAACCGGCTGAAACCATCCACCACCTTCGAAAAACGCATGAAGGCCATCGAAGCCGTCCGGAAAACCGGTATGAAACTCGGCTCGGGCAATATCATCGGACTCCCGCACCAGACACTCGAACAACTTGCAGATGATATCATCCTCATGAAAAAACTGGATATAAGCTGGGCGCCGGTTATTCCCTACATGCCTGTCCCCGGTACTCCCCTTGCCGAAGAAGGCGGGCGAGGCTCCCTCGAATGGCTGCTGAAAGAAATAAGCATTCTCAGAGATCGGAAGAGCACACGTCTGAACTCCAGTCACCGCTCATTATCTC
>CAYSQK010000073.1:0-8294 GCA_964433075.1 uncultured Dehalococcoidales bacterium | reverse complement strand
GCCAGAGTCTTTCCGGTTTTTTCGTTGGTACAATCAGTTTTCTCTTTCTTTACCTTATCAAGCTTTGACTTCGTCCGAACACTTTCTCGGAAAACTGAACTGCCGATGAGTATCAGCATGACAATGGTTACGGAAAGAACTGCTGTCTCTCCCATGCCCGCTCGGGAGGCAGTGTCGAGTAATCGAATCCCGATTTCTATCCCTGTCATCATGAAAACAATGATGAATAAACCAAGCTTTATGTCAACATTCCCCAGCTTGCGGTGCCGCAGTGTCCCGATGATTGAATTCCCCATGACCCATAAAACGCCGGTACCTACAGCCTGCTGTGCCGGGAATCCCATGATAATCAGGGCCGGTGTCATGATAAACCCTCCCCCGACGCCGACAAAACCGCTGATTGTTCCTGCCGCGAGGCTGAGGAACAGGAGCAGAAAAACATTGATTTCAAGGCCGGGTATCATGGGAAATGTTATCATTTTTGTGCCGTCTTCTTTTTCTGAGGGTGCGAAATGACGCTGTCTTCGTTGCTTTTATTGAACAGCTCGGTGACTTTGCTCATGAGCAGTCCGATTGCCGTCGAAAATACCATGATGAGTGCGAGGTTGTAGAGAACGGGAATATACGCTTTCCCTTCGAGGGTGAATGCGTACATTTCGGAATAAGTATCGGAATAGTGCCAGTGAACAACGTGCAGTATCAGGACTGTGCAGACTGACAGGAGAAAAATAATCCATACGATTAATTGTTGTTTTCTGTTGATGGTACTATCCTCGTTCGGGCAAGCTGGCTAATACGCCGTGTTACCTAAAGAATCATCTGGAAATCGGGATTATTCTGCACACTTGTTTGTAAGGCTTTTTTCAGGAGGTCTTTTCCGTAATCGCAGTATAATTTGATGGAGACACTGTTGATTTCCCCGGTAAAAATCACCGGATGTATCCGGCAGACGACCGGTCTGACTGAATGGACGGTGCATTGCTTTGTTTCCTGATTGTAGAACGGACAGGGTTGAGGCAGCCACCGCGTCGATGATAAATTGGTCCAGCCGAAAGGATGCGGTACCCACTTTCCCATTTGAGATTGATTGTTGATTGCAGTTTCGGGAATATGAAGAAACTCTGCGATGGCGGTTATTTCTTCTTTGAATACCTCGATTCCCGGGCTGTCCGGATTCAACGGATTTGGCTGGCAGCATTTACCGCATTTCCTGCATTCAGCCGAGTTAACCAGTTCGAACAGCGCCTCGGGAGTACAGGGTATCGGGACATTCAGGGAAATATCGTCGTTGCCGAGCGCCGTAAGGAGCGCATCAAGTTCATTATCCTCGAGAGCAGCAATATTTCGCCCTTTCAGATGTGAAAGTCCATATGCTTCGAGATTGAGTTCATAAATATCTTCCGCTTCATAGTCTATAGGATTACTCATAGACATATTTTAGCACGTTCAGATAGAAAAACGTACCAAAAAAAACGCCTTTTCAGGCGTTTTTCTGATGTCAATCAATCTTGGTATTATTCAGGAGTCGTTGAACCGTATCGATGACCCGCCCTTCCCTGAAAGGCTTGACGACGAAGTCCCGTGCTCCTTCCTGCAGAGCGCTCGCAACCATTGATTTTTGCCCCATTGCCGTCAGCATGGCTACTTTAGCTACGGGGTCTATTTTTCGTATTTCATGCAGCGCGGTTATCCCGTGCATTATCGGCATGACGATATCCATCAGCACGCCGTCCGGTTTATGTTCCTTGTATTTTGCCAGTGCTTCTTCTCCGTTTTCAGCTTCGATAACACTGTAACCGTTGCTGGAGAGCACTTTTGAACATTTCATGCGTACGAGTGCAGAATCATCGACAATCAGTATCTTAGCCATTGCATACCCTCCCGCAGCTTTTTCGTGAACTGCCTGTAACCGCCCTGATGAAATCCATGGTCGGTAAAGCGATGAAGGTGCCGTCGATTTTCTGATGATCTGCACTGAAAGTCGCTTCAACCAGAATGGCTTCTTTCTGCTGTTTTCTGACAAACTCCAGTTGCATGTTCATGATGGCGGCAAGTGAATCGATGACAACTTTGGGGGGCGATGGCATGAGGAACAATCCTGCGTTATCAGCCATCGTATTGAGAAAGTAGGAACCCGTAATATTCCCTATATCTTCGAGCGCACATCGTTCGAGCTTGCCGATAGTATTCGTCGTACCGGACGGCAGGTCGAGAAGTAAATCGATGAGACGAAAAGCTATGTCGGGTGTATGCACAAGCATCAGTTGTCCTGGGATATCACCTTCGATTGATAAACAGGTGCCGATGCAGTACGAGCCGGATGTCCCTGCCAACTCTTCAATAGCACTGAAAGGTTTTGTTTCGATATTGAGTGAATCAAGCTTCAGATGATGCCCCAGTAATTGTGAAAGCCCGTTCAGACTGTTATCCAGTCCTTTCTGAACAAGCTTTTCCCAAGAGGCAATTTCAGACACGGTCAGCCCGTTGCTTCCAGCATCTTCCTGATTCACGGTCCTGCATTTTTTATTGTCTGTTTGAGAATGATTAGTCTTGTCGAATACTATGTTTCTTATTACGCTTGCCATCCGTTTTTCTCCTAAGTCAGGATAATACGGATGAAGTAAACAAGCCCTAAAAACGGCGTACTTTACGCAAACAAATTATAAACATTAAAGATGCTTATGCTCATCCCATCAGGTGTCAGTGCGAATTGCAGCATGTATCGTGAATTAGTGAATGCCGCTTAAAACCTTTTCGCGTTTTTGAAGCGTTTCTTCTCGTTTATTCTCTTTGCCAAAATAAGCACCGGCTATCTGTCGGGAATGTCCGCATTGAAGACAACGCTCGTAGACTTCTTCGTTATCTCTTTCCACATATATATCACCCTTACACCGCGGGCAGGCTCTCAGTTTCCATCGTGACATTATAGTACTCCTTTTCTTTTACTAATGACTGATTGTTGTTAATTGAAATATCGCACATCCTGAAAAACCGCAGAAGGCCTTTCAGGGTTATGAAAAAGGCCTTCTTGTTCAAAAGTTGATGGTTCCGGATGGACGCGGAAAACAGAGCGTCATTTTTCGTTTGTCTGCTGAAAAAAGGAGGGAAATAGTAACGTTACTTGATAAAGAATGCAGTCACGAATAATAGATAACCGATATCAAAAATGGTGCGGCGAATGTACTTGGAATTCCCCTGTTTCATGCGTATAAAAGTCATGATGAGTCCTGGATAATGAAGCCTTTGGGTCACATTTGTGACCCTGTAGTGTCTTGCGGTTGGTTTGTCAGGGTAACAAAATGGTATATACATAACAAAAATATAAACAAATAATGTAAAATATAAACAAAAAGTAAACATTCAGGGAGGTCCCCAGGTGGATATAGCGAATATCGTAAACTGCGGTTTTGGTTGGATTCTGGTTATCCTGGCAGTCGTTGGATACTACCTTACATACAAGAAAATGGGAGAAAAGTGGGCTTTCTGGCACGTTCTGGCTGCCGGTTGGGCTTTCTTTGCTTTATCTCATACGTTATTACTGGCTGGCGCTCAGGCGGGCGCTGTTTACATTATAGGTATCTGGTTATGTTCCTATATTCTGGTAATCACGGCCATGGTGCTGCTGTTTATCCGGCTTTCCAGGCAAGTGGTACCGCATGAAAAGTAATTGTATCCGTGTTATCTGGTAAGGAATGGTAATACGGGCTCCTGACAGGTCGACGGAAGAGAAATGACAATTCAAAACGTACATGACATGAGAAATAATCAGGGTAATAAGCAGTCTGAATCGGTATCATCCGCTGATACGGTGCAGATGATAGTCGACTCTATTCCTGAAGGCATACTCTTTCTTGATTTTACCGGTTATGTACGGGATGTGAATATCGGATTACAGAGAATGCTTGGCTTTAACAACAATACCCAACTGTCAGGTATGTCGTTAACTGATATCATTTCACCCCTTGACTACCCGTCGGTTAAAAGAGAACTTGACTATATCAGGGAAAGTGGTCTCCATAGTACCATTGAATGCGTGTTGATTAAGTCGGACGGTTCGTCGTTCCCTGCAGAATGTGTGATAAGCCTCGGGAGAAACAGGCAGGATGAACCAGTGGGGTTTACGATTGTTGTCCATGAATTGACAACGCGTAAGTTGAATGAAACTGATGCCCTGTTGGCACAGGCCAACTTTCGGACACTTCTTGAAGATTCTCCTTTTGGTATTGTCATCGTGAGCAATGAAGATGAAATACGGTATGCTAACCAGGCATTTGTAAAAATGTTCGGGTTCGAGAATGAAACAGCGGTTCGGCGTACTTCCTTTACGCGGTTGTTGCCGATTAAACAAGCTGCCGGCACTTCAATCAACCTGAAGCAGGTTACGGAAGGAAAACCGTCACCCTCTTTTTATCAGATTGAAAGTGAGACACGTGACGGCAAATCGAAATACCTGATTGTCACAAGACGAAATGTGATTTGGGAAGAAGAATTTTGCATCCATTACTTGTTCTTTGATATCACCGATTATCGTGAATCCCAGGAAATGCACAAAATTCTTGCTGATAATTCTCCGGTAGGCGTCTTTGTTCTGCAGGATGGCCGGATATGTTACGCTAACTCGAAATTTTATATGATGACCGGGTATTCAGCCCGGGAACTCAATGATATGGATATTGTGCAACTTGTCCATCCCGATGACCGTGATTTTGTGAAACACAGCATTGAACAGATGGTGCGGGATGAATCCTGGCCAACGTATAATTTCAGGTTTATCAACAAAAACGGCACAATACGCTGGGCACTTGGCTCCGCTAAAGGAATTCACTATAACGGAAAAGATGCCGTCGTGGCGAATGTGACGGATATTACCGAACAGATACACGCTATGGAAGAACTCAGTTACTCTGATGCCGCCTTGAATTCGATTCATGAAGGTATTTACTCCATGGATAAGGATTTCGTTATTACCCGCTGGAATCCGATGTGTGTTCAAATATTCGGCATACAGGAAAATGATGCTGTCGGAAAACATATCTGGGATGTCCTGGAATTAGTCGAGAATTACCCGCAGCAGAATGAAGAACGAATACAAAAACTTTTTGTTCAGGGATTTAACCGCGAAGAGCAGCAGTATCGGACAAAAAGCGGTGAATACTGGATGGACGTGAATGCCCAGGCAATTATGGTCAACGGCGAAAAATCCGGATGGATTACCATTCTGACCGATATTACCGAACGAAAACGTATGGAAAACAAACTGAGACAGTCCGAAGAACATATACGCTTGTTGATAAATTCGATGGAAGACATTGTGTTCACCTTTGACACTGAAGGCAGATTTGCAAGTTTCTACAAAGTACCGGATGAGGTTGAAGAATACTTTAAAAATGCAAATATTGAACTTATCGGAAAACATTACGGTGATATTCTGAGCGGAGATGTGTGCGCAAAACTCGATATCGTATTCCCGATTATTCTGGAAACCGGCGAGAATCAGCATTTCGATTACATGATGGTCATTAACGGTCTGCAGAGATGGTTTGATGCCCGTATGTCGGTTATTAAAGACACCTCGGGTCAGATTGTTGAGATTATTACGGTGTCCCGGGATATAACACTCCGCAAACAAACGGAAACGTCTCTGGCTGAGTCAGAAGAAAAAATACATTCTCTGATTAATTCGATGGGTGACATCGTCTTCTCGTTTGATTTAAACGGTACCTTTACTCACTATTACCAGCCGAATGAAAACAGGAATTTGTTCACCCGCGGAAGTCATTTTATCGGGAAAAACTTCCGTGATGTTTTGCCCGCCCTGGTCGTGGAAAAAATGGAAGCCGCAGTGGCAAAAGTACGTTCGGGTGCTTCCAGTCAGCAGTTTGACTACGGCGTGACAACGGATAAAGAAACTCGCTGGTATAATGCGAAGATTTCCCCACTACTGAACAGCACGGGTGAGATAATCGGCATCACGGCGGTCAATCGTGATATCACCGAACGAAAAGAAATGGAGGATACGATTGAAGCCGCTGCCAGCGAGTGGGAAACAACCTTTGATTCACTGACTGAGCAGGTATACATTATCGATAGAGAATATCGGGTCGTTCGGGCAAACAAAGCCTATGCACAAACCCTGGGATTGAATCCCGACGATATCATCGGTAAACATTGTTACGAACTCGTTCATAAACGGAATTCACCCTGCAGCGACTGCTCAGCGAAAGAGGTAATCAGATGCCGGAATAAGGTGACCAAGAACATCGATGCTCACAGTCGCGGAAAGTATTATCAGGGTGTTACCTCGCCGATATTTGATGATGATGGAAACATTGTATCGTTCATCACCTCGACACGAGATATCTCGGAGATAAAGAAGATAGAAGACCAGTTACAGCAGTCGCAGATTCTGGCCTCATTGGGAACAATGGTTGCCGGAATAGCTCATGAAGTCAATAACCCGTTAGGGAGTGTCCTGCTGCTTTCCGAGTTACTGCTGAAAGATGAAATCGCAGAGAACATTAAAAAGGATTTGAGGGTTATCCATAGCGAAGCAAAGCGTGCTGCAAAAATCATGTCGACGTTACTGACGTATCGAAAACGAACGGTAACGAATAATCGTCGTTTGAACCTTAACACGCTGATAACAAAAGTAATGAAGGTTCGGTACTATCGTTTGAATGTCTTGAACATCAGTTTGTCTGCCTCGCTTCCGGAAACACCTGTGTATGTGAGAGGTGACTATACTCAGCTTACCCAGGTATTGATGAATATCCTCATAAATGCAGAAGAGGCGTTAAAAGACGCGACCAAAGGGAACATCGACATTAAAGTGTATCCTGATAAAGATTGGGCGCGGATAGAAGTCAGTGATAATGGTACCGGTATTGATGAAGAAAATCTTGAAACCATTTTCCATCCGTTCTTTACCACGAAAAGTGTTGGCGAAGGTACCGGACTCGGATTAAGTACCTGCTACAGCATTGTTACCGCCCATAATGGGTTGATTCATGCTGAAAATAACTCATCGGGCGGTGCCACGATTATTATCGAACTTCCTCTTGTACAAGAGCAAAAAAAACACGGAAAAAATATTGGTAGAGAAAATCGGGGGAAAAACTAGTGAATACACGTCATTCGATACTCGTAGTTGATGATGAAACTAACATGTGTATGATTTTAAGACGCATTCTGGAGAAGGAAGGATATCTGGTAAATGTTGCCTCCGATGGCGAGAAAGCACTTTCTATTGTTGAAAAGAATAACCCTGATGTCGTTATTCTTGATTTAATGATGCCTGGCATGAACGGGAGAGAGGTATGCCATGCGATAAGAGAAATGGCTCCCGCTACGAAAGTGATATATTTCTCGGCGAAGGTAGAATCGGATGTTCAGAAGTTGAAAGAATTGAAGGGTGAGGCCGATATGTTTTTAACGAAACCAGCGACGAGTAAAAAGATACTCTCATCGGTCAACTCGTTGTTAAATCAAAAAGACACAGAATATTAACTATCCACCAAGCTAATGTTAAAAATTATAGATATAAATTAAGGAATATGTTATATTGATTAATGATATATTAACTATTCAGCATGGCGATAAAACTGGTAATAATATTTCTGATGTGTATGATACCCTGTTAAAAGGCGAATCTGAAATGGCAAAACCAAGCAGGATTCTGCTCATTGAAAATAATCCGGATACGCAGTACGTAAGAAGTCGTTTATTGATGAAAGATAAACATGAAGTCACTATTGCTTCTGCTTTATCTGAAGCGGTGAATGCTGTCAAAAATGACTTTTTTGATCTGGTGATTTTTACCGTCGACAATTATGAAGTCTTGAACATGTCTCTTGCTCAGTTTCCTGCTAATACGGCAATTCTGTTACTCGCCGACCGAAAGACCGCCGATTTCCTCGCTGAAAACACGACATACGGCATTCGTACCTATTTGTTCAAACCCTTCAGCCATACGAAATTCAGAAAATCGGTTGTCCAGTCCATAACTGCTGCGAGAATGTTGAGAGAAGGGTTCAGGAACGATTTGCTTGCCAGTCTCGGTGATGCTAACCGTACCCTCTCGCATGACAACACCGTTGAACGAATTTTTGAAGATATCGCCCGGATTGTGTCTGATGGAACCGATGCTGATAACGTTTCGATTATCGTTAAACAGGGAGTGGATATTCCCATTACGAGAGTTGAAATTGGTAAATTCAGTCCTTCCTGGAGTAAAATAGCGTCACGACTTGATGTAATAACCGAACCTGTAATAATATGGGATGATCAGTGCATCG
>CAYSQK010000072.1:0-8373 GCA_964433075.1 uncultured Dehalococcoidales bacterium | reverse complement strand
ATGCTGATAGAACTTCACGGCGGAAAACTGTGGCTTGAAAGTACAATCGGACAGGGTTCGACGTTTTCGTTCACCCTGCCGCTGGCGGTGTCATGAAAGTAGTCGTCATCGATGATTCTCCTGAAATAATCGAAGTGGTATCCCTCTGCTTCCAGTTACGCTGGACGGATGCGGGCATCCTTTCGGCCTCGACCGGCGCTGCCGGGCTGGAATTAGTGGAAGAGGAAAGCCCGGACATGGTCATCCTCGATATCGGGCTTCCCGACATGGAAGGGTTCGACGTCCTCCGCGAAATACGGCGGTTTTCCCACGTCCCGGTCATCATGCTGACGGTTCGGGGAGAGGATATCGACGTTGCCAAAGGGCTCGAGATGGGAGCGGACGACTATATCACGAAACCTTTCAGCCATATCGAACTGGTGGCACGGGTTCAGGCGGTCCTCCGCCGCAGTACCGGCGTCCACGTCAACACAGCCGAAGAGAAGCCGTTCAGCAGCGGTAACATATCGGTCGATTTCGCCGCCAACGATGTGCGGGTCGACGGCAAACCGGTCAAGCTCACCTCCACCGAGCGGAAACTGCTCTACCTGCTGGTGAGGAACGAGGGGCGGCTGCTGACCCATGAAACCCTGCTCAACAAGATATGGGGCGAGACCTATATCGACGCACGGGACCTGCTGAGAGTGCACATCCAGCACCTGCGGCAGAAGATGGGCGACAACGTCGAAAGCCCGAACATCATTCTCACCGAGCACGGCATGGGGTACAAGTTCATCCGGCCGGTGTAAATCCGGTATTGAGTAACGAGCTACCGGTGGAAAGCCGCGTTTTACAACCTGCTGGCGCTGCTGAAACAAAACCCTGTTCTCCGGGAATCTCTTGTATCGGAAAAGAAAACACCCTATGAAAAGAAATAAACCGCTCGGCGTTCTCTTCGATTACGGCGATACGATACTGCAGATAAACACCCCCGACTGGATTCCGGCAAGCGGGAAGCTGCTCGAATATGCGGTAAACCCGACCAATCTTTCCGCCGAAGCGCTTCAGGCGATGGCTGACCACATCAACCATGAGTTCGAACCGCGCCGGAACGAATCGATGATCGAGCAGGACGTCATGACCTTTTACCGGCTCCTCTTCGATACCGCCGGTATTTCACTCTCCATCGGTTTCGATGAAGCCGCCCGCATCGGCTGGCAGGCTGCCTACCAACTTACCCCCGAAGACGGCGTCCGCGAGATGCTCGATACCCTGAACAAACACGGCATCAAAACCGGTATCATCAGCAATTCGGCGTTTCCCGGTACAATCCTCATGGAAGAACTCGGTAAACACGGCCTGGCGGACAGCTTCTCATTTGCCGTCGTCAGCGCCGATTACGGTATCAGAAAGCCGCATCCCCGGATATTCGAAATCGCTGCCAGAAAAATGGGGCTCGAGCCGAAGGATATCTGGTTTGCCGGCGACAAGCCGCAGTACGATATTATCGGCGCTGCCGGCGCCGGTATGTTCCCCGTCTGGTACAACACCGACGGCGAAACGTACGACCACGGCTGCGACTGTCTCGAAGTGAAAACCTGGCAGGAATTCGTCAGGGTTATCGAATCGTTCTGATACCCTTAACGTTCGCAGTAACGAAAAAGCCTCCCTTTCGGGAGGCTTTTTCAGTGCAGGAGGTATATTATGGACGATATTATTCGTTTTTGATATAGTCCGGTTTCCTGAGGAGGAACGCCATTCCCAGGCCGACAACCGCCATGACGAGCGTCACGATGAAAGCAACATCGTAGCTGCCGAAGAGGTCGATTGCCCTGCCGGAGACGAGACTGCCGATAATGGCGCCGAGACCGTAGGCGATAAACATGATGCCGTAATTGCTCGAATTATGGGACGTGCCGAAAAAGATTGCCGTTGCCGTCGGGGCAATCGCCAGCCAGCCGCCGAGAGCCATCCAGAGGAGAACGAAGGCGATGACGTAGACAGCGCTGGCGCCTTCGCCGGCAAAGAACAGCATCATGGCTGAGGCGAGAGCGATAAGCACGAAGGATACCATGGCCGATTTCGCCGGGGTAATCTTATCAGTCAGCCACCCGAATATCGGGCGTCCGCCGAAATTGAAAATCGCGAAAACGGCGGTCAGGGTAGCCGCCAGTCCGGCACTGATTTTGATGATTTCCTGTCCGACAGGGCTGGCAATACCGATAGCCATCAGACCGGCCGTCGAGCCGAAGATAAAGCAGAGGAACAGCGCCCAGAAACTCCGTGTCTTCAGCATCTGGGACGGCGAGAAATCGTGGTTCGCAACGAGATTTCCGTTCTTGTTAATCCATCCGTCCGGTTTCCAGCCGGCTGCGGGGAATTTCAGGGTGAGGAAAATAAGGACAATCAGCACCAGGAAGACGATGCCGAATATCTTGAACATGAACGTCACGTCATTGGCATTAATCAGGGCATTGCCGATAGGGGCAATGATGGCTGCGGAAAGCCCGAAACCGCCGACCGTCAAACCGACCGCCAGACCTTTTTTATCCGGAAACCAGCGGGTCGAAGTCTGTATCGGCGCCGCATAGGCAAGGCCTACCCCTGCCCCGGCGAGCACGCCGTAGGTCAGGCACAGAACCGCCAGGTTCGTGGAGAAACCGGCCAGTATCCAGCCGGCGCCGACGAGTATCCCGCCGACAATTCCAACCTTGCGGGGGCCGTATTTCTGAATCAACCTGCCGCCGAACGGCATAACGACGGCGAAACAGGCAAGGAATATGATGAAAGGCAGAGCGCCTTCGGTTGCATTCAGCCCGTAATGTGTCATTATCGGTTTCTTGAATGCACCCCAGGCATATACCGCTCCGAGGCACAACTGGGCAATCAATCCGAACAGAACGTACAACCATCTCCCGGTCTCAGCCTTCATTCCGAAGACTACAGGTTTTTCAGCTACACTCGACATTCTTTTCCCTTCTCTATATTTTTGTTTTTCCGTATATCCGGTGGTGACAATCACACCACGAGGTACCGCTTTCATCCGGGGGGAATTTTCCGCCTTTTTTTTTCACCAAAAAAAATCCCTGTTATCGTAATCTCCTAAAGTGGAGCCGGCAGTTACGAACAGGAACCGTATTCTTCAAGTCGTATACTGGCGCGTATTTTCTTTACATTAATGATGATACACCGAACGAGTCATATATCGCAAGTACTAGTCTTTTCGGACAAACCGGCCGGCAAGCCGTCGAAACTGCCGTTATGTTATAATGAATTGATTCTGAAAAGTATAAAAACCGGGAAGGGCAAATATGGCAGCGATACAGGAAATCAAAGGCAGAGAGATTCTCGATTCGAGAGGCAATCCAACCGTCGAAGTGGATGTCACGCTTTCGGACGGAGCGAAAGGAACGGCTGCCGTACCGTCGGGCGCAAGCACCGGAAGGTACGAAGCGGTCGAACTGAGGGACGGCGGAAAGCGGTTCAACGGGCTCGGCGTTCTCAACGCCGTCAGCAACGTCAACGGGGAAATCAGCCAGGCCCTCAAAGGCATGGATGCCTCCGACCAGCCGGCACTCGACCGGAAGCTGATTGAACTCGACGGTACGCCTGATAAAGGCCGGCTCGGCGCTAATGCCATTCTCGGAGTTTCGCTGGCTGCCGCGAAGGCTTCGGCCGTCTCAGCCGGAATGCCCCTGTACCGGTACCTCAATCCTTCGGACAGCTATGTTCTGCCGGTCCCGATGATGAACATCCTTAACGGCGGCAGGCACGCTGCCGATTCGACCGATTTCCAGGAATTCATGGTTGCCCCGGTCGGCGCCCCCAGCTTTGCCCGGGCGCTCCGGATGGGAGCCGAAGTCTACCACGCTTTGAAAAGCGTCCTCAAAGGCAGGAAGCTGAATACAAGCGTCGGCGACGAAGGCGGCTTTGCCCCGTCGCTCGCTTCGAATAAAGATGCAATCGAGGTTATCCTGACGGCCATCGAAAAAGCCGGTTACCAGCCGGGGAAAGATGTCTGCATCGCCCTCGACCCGGCCGTCAGCGAACTGTACGAAGGCGGAAAATACGTCCTCGCGAAAGAAGGTGCCTCGCTCTCTTCGGGAAAAATGGTCGACTACTTCGTGAAATGGTGCTCGGATTACCCGATTATCAGCCTCGAAGACGGCATGGCCGAAGACGACTGGGACGGATGGCAGCTCCTGACGAAAAAAACGGGAAAGACCGTCCAGCTTGTCGGCGACGACCTGTACACAACGAATGTTGAACGCATCAGGAAAGGCATCGAACTGAACGCCTCGAACTCGGTGCTGATAAAACTCAACCAGATAGGCACCCTGACGGAAACCATCGACGCCATCGACCTGGCTCACAAGGTCAACTGGACAGCCGTCGTCAGCCACCGCTCCGGCGAGACTGAAGATACGACGATTGCCGATTTCACGGTGGCAATGAAGACCGGCCAGATAAAGACCGGCGCGCCGTGCCGCACTGAGCGCACCGCCAAGTATAACCGGCTCCTCAGAATCGAGGAGGAACTCGGGGATAAAGCCGTGTACGCAGGCAGAGATGCTTTTCCGAACCTTAAAAAATAAACTGTGACGGGAATAACACAACCATCATGAATGAAATCATACCCGGCATCTTCCGGATGCCTATACCTATCCGCAATAACCCGCTCGGAGCGACGAATACGTACCTTATCAAAGGAAATGACGGATACCTGCTCATCGACGCCGGCTGGAACAGCCCGGACGCCTTCGAGTCCATGGAACACCAGCTTGCCGAAGCCGGACTGACCTTCACCGATATCAGAAAAATACTGGTCACTCACGTTCACCCCGACCATTACGGGCTGGTGCCGGCGGTCAGAGAACGGTCCGGTGCGGAAATCATGCTCCACCGCATCGAAAAAGACCTGCTGCTGAACCGTTACTCAGCCATCAATGATGCGCTTTTCGATATCGAAACGGTATTCCGGAAAAACGGAGCGCCGTCCGACGAAATCCCGATGTTCCGGTTACCGGGCAAATACAAGAAAAGTTTCAGCGCCCCCCTCGTGCCGGATACGGCGCTCGAAGACGGAGATGTACTGCAGGTCGGTGAATTCACCCTCCTCGTCATCCTCACGCCGGGGCATTCACCGGGGCATATCTGCCTCTACGAAAAAAACAACAAGCTGCTCTTCGGCGGCGACCATGTCCTCCCCGGCATTACCCCGAACATCTCGCTGATGCCGTTCGGCGGCGAGAACCCGCTCGGCGATTTCATGCGGTCGATGAATACCCTCGAAAAACTGGAGGTATCACTGGTGCTTCCGGCGCATGAAGAGCCGTACCCTGATTTACAAAAGAGAATCCGGGAAATTACCGCCCACCATAAACAGAGAAACAGGGAGATAACCCGGGGGCTGGACGGACAGCCGCTGACCGCCTACCAGATTTCCGGAACCGTTACCTGGATGCCGGCCCAGGGCGGCGTCAAATATGCAGACCTTTCTCCGGTGGATAAACGGATGGCGATGATGGAAACGCTGGCTCACTTGAGAGCAATGACGGAAGACGGAGAACTTTCGTGTTTCGAGGAAAACGGGACAGTATATTTTCGTACCGCTTGACAGAGTTCCTGTACTACACTAAAGTTATCGAAACAGGCCTTCCCGATTTTACCGGCACCGTCCGGCATGACCCGGCAACAGTTCGTTCGGGTAATGTGAATCGGGTTAAATGTACTTGCATGATGAAACTGAAAACTGGTATCCTAAGGGGTAACGTAACCTGTTTAAAGGGGTAATACGCGGTAATTCTTTACAGGTGAGAGATGAAATTAATCGTAATTGGACTCGGGCAGTGCGGCGGCAGGATAGCGGATGAATTTGCCCGACTCAACAGCAGAGCAAAGAGCCAGCGCGGCATTGAAATAGTAATCGGAACCTACGCAGTCAATACTGACATCGCTGATTTAAGCGGACTGAGACGAATCAAACCGGATTATGAACACCGGATTCTTATCGGCGGCAGAAAGACCGGCGGCCACGGCGTCGGAAAAATCAACGAACTCGGGGCGGAAGTCGCCAAGGAAGACGCTGATAAAGTAATCGACGCCATCAGAAATACCAAACGTCTCGCCGAAGCGGACGCGTTCCTGCTCTGCGCAGGGTCGGCCGGCGGTACCGGTTCAGGCTCTATCCCCATCATGACCCAGCATATCAAGGAACGGTTCATCGACAAGCCGGTCTACAATCTCACCGTTCTCCCGTTCGAACACGAAACGCAAACCGAAGAACGTACCATTTACAATGCGGCAACCAGCCTGAAATCCTGTTACCTGGTCGCGGATGCCGTGTTCCTTGTCGATAACCAGCGCTACATCAGCAAGGACTCTTCCCTGCTGAATAACCTTGCAAAAATCAACGCCCTCATCGTCGAGCCGTTCTACAATATCCTCTGCGCCGGCGAAGAAAAGAAATCGAAATACATCGGCGCCAAGGTGCTCGATGCCGGAGATATCATCCAGACGCTCGTCGGCTGGACCATCGTCGGTCACAGCAGCACCAGTCTTTCGTTCTTCAAGTCACTCTTCAAGAGAACGCACGATTTCAGGAAAAAGGTCAATGAAAACCAGAAGGGCGTCCAGGCAATGGATGAAGCGGTCAGCAGCCTTTCGATGCAGGGCAGCCTGCTGGATGCGCGGAGAGCCCTCTACCTGGTATCGGCACCCTCGAAACAGATGAATGTCGACATGATTACCGAACTCGGCATGCATTTGAAGACAATTGCCCCCGACTGTATCATCAGGAGCGGGGATTATCCGAGGGATGAAGGGACGATTGACGTTTCGTTGATTCTTTCCGAATTCAGTGATGTCCCCAGAATCAGAGAGTATTTCTCGCAGGCTATCAATCTGATTACCGCTCTGCAGAAGAGACAGGATGGTTCGGAATTCGGTTCGGCATTCGACGGCTCTCTCAAGGATATCCCGTCTCTGCTATAGTCTCGACTGCAGAATCGGCGTTTCAGCGTAATCTGTCTTCCAGGGTTGGGTCAGGGTATTATCTGACCACCTTGGAGTAAATTTCCCAGGCCTGAGCAACGGTTTCTTCGCGGAGTTCCCACGCTTTAGCAATGGTTTCTTCCCGTTCTTTAATGGCTGCATCAGTCTTTTCACGGGAGCTGTTTTCAGCTTCGGCAAGCGCTCTCTGATAGGCTTCTCTTGCCTGTTGTTCAGCTTCTGCCCGTTCAGCGGCGGCTTCTTTTAAAATCGATTCACAGGTCTCGTTCGCCTGCTGTACGGCGCGCATGTACGCTTCGCCGACCTGAATCTCATTTTCACGGTAAATACGGGATACTTCACGGGTAGCATCCATGTAAGCCGAGTAGGCTCTCTGAGCCTGCCCCATTACTTCATCAAGCGGGTTTCTGACGATTTGCTCTTCCACAGTTGCCTCTTCTTTTATTTCTTCTTTTGTTTCTTCCTGGATTTCTTCTTTTACTTCCGGTGTTTCTTCAACAACCGGTGCTTCTTTTTTGTCTTTTACTGCTGTTTTTTTCGACTGCCCCTTAGGATTCGCCACAGGACACCTCCTTTAAATTTGGTTCTCCCTAGTCGTTTCTATACACAGTGTCATTTATTCCGGTTTTTTTCCGTTTCCTGTTTCAGGAGTCTCTTCCTCCGTGACCGATTTTCTCTGTTCGTACATTCTGGCCAGGAACTCGAGACGCGATTCTATTTTGTTCCTGGTATTATCAACCGGTTTCGTGTCAGCACTGCCGGCTGTTTCCGCAACCGGTGTTTTCACGGGAGGCTTCTCCTTTTCCTTCTCTTTTTCGACAGGCTTTTCTTCCGCTTTCACGTCCGCCTGCTTCTTCTTCGGGATTTCAGGAACCACTGCCTCCGGTTCTTCTTCCACATTATCGACTGAAATCTCGAAGGCTTTCAAGGATGCTTCGGTTGACGCCCTGGAGTAACTCGCCAGCGCTTCAGCCTTGCTCATCGCTTCCTCGAACGATTTCACCGAGGCTTCGGCCGCTTCCTTTGCCAGCCTCGCTGATTCTTCAGCAGCCTTCTGGGCGGCTTTGATGGTAATTTCCGCTGTCTTTCTCGATTCTCTCATCAAAGCATCGGTCGTTTCCCTGGTCGATTTTTCGGATGCCTTCGTCGAAGCTTCGAGCGCTTTGGTTGTCCGTTCGGCAGTTTCTCTCGCCACTCTGGCGATTTCTTCCGCCCGGCTTATCGCTTCGTGAGACGTCATTACCGTCGTCTCGATAGCTTTCCTGGCTGATGTCGTAGCAGCATCGACCGCTTCCTTGGCCGATTTCGACAGGTCTTCGGCTGTTTCCCTGACCGACTTCATGGTTGATTCAGCCCTGCCGATAGCTTCTTCGAAAGCCCTCT
>CAYSQK010000071.1:0-8447 GCA_964433075.1 uncultured Dehalococcoidales bacterium | reverse complement strand
AATCATCAACCGTAGTCGGTGTACCGTCTGTAATCGCACTTAGTGCAAAAGTTAAGTTAACGGATGTCATGTCGATTGACCCATCATTATTGATGTAGAGAGTACCATTTATAGTATCTCCGGGAGCCCATGTTGATGCACTGAAAGTACCTGTAATACTTCCCGTCGAACTGGTATTCGATGTATTATACAGGCCAAGGTCCAATGTACCGGCAGAAAAAATGTTACCAGTACTTTCTTCCGTATCACTGAAGTACGCCCATGTTCCGCCGCCGACGAGGCCCATCACCATCAGGGCTGCGACTGATAATCCAAGTATTTTTTTCATTTATTTGTCTCCTTTATTCGTATTATTTCAAAACTCATGACAAGTTACTTATTTTTCATGTATTCCTATAGCGCCACCTCCGGTTTTACAGGACTTGTCTTTCGGGCTGTCGCTTTTCAGCGCTTCTTTGACAATGTCCTTTGCCAGCCAGAGAACCAGTATCATGGCCGGAATAATTATCGTGACAAACCATCCGACTCTTGACTGGACGAATTTCATGCCGTATCCCACGTAAGGGATTCTGAACAGGTAACTTCCAACCACATCAGCGGTGGTGATAGTCCACGGGTCGACGTTATCGACGTTATCGCCCTTCGTTTTGACGGCGCCGCCGTCTATCGAGGCAATCCGGTGGGTCACCAGTTCGCCGTTCAGGTCAAAGGTAACAATCTGCCCTTCGGCAATCGCCTTGACCGGGCCGGTAATGATGACGTCACCCATGTTGACAGTCGGCTCCATACTTTCACTGCGGACGAGACGAAGGTCATATCCGGGTACGAAGAAGATAAATCCGAGGCCGACCAGCATGGCTGCCAGTATCCCGAATACGACTTTTCCGGCTGTCTTCATGACCTTTTTCATCTATTTACTCTCCGGTATCAAGTCCCGGTATTTTTCTTCAGGGTAAATGTTGAATTTGGCGAGGCACTGCCGACATACGCTGTAGCGTATCTCATCCGCGCCTTCCTCTGTCCCCATCTCCC
Source organism: uncultured Dehalococcoidales bacterium (assembly GCA_964433075.1). Classification (GTDB taxonomy): domain Bacteria; phylum Chloroflexota; class Dehalococcoidia; order Dehalococcoidales; family UBA2162; genus MGML01. The sequence continues at coordinate 7,415 of CAYSQK010000071.1, read as the reverse complement.
GTTCACACCACGCACAAATAACTTTCACGTTTTTATCCTGAGTATTCATCGTTATTTTCTTATCCATTCCAACTATACACTGCCGTAATTAAAAACAGCTTAAGAAAAAGGAGAATAAAAGACCCTGGTATAAAAAAAACATTACAAAATGATTACAATCGGTTAACGAGGAGAAATACGACGCGGAGGTATGGGAAAAAAATGCGGCAGATTTATTCCTGCCGCATCAGCGAAGTCCTAGGCCGGTTTTGCCAGCATGTAGCCGACGCCGGTTTTGGTGAGAATCATGGTGGGGTTGTCAGGGGTCTCTTCGATTTTCTCTCTGAGTCTCCTGATGTAAACACGGAGGCTGTCGACGGCGTCAGGGTAATCGTCTCCCCAGACGGCTTCGGCAAGGCCGGTGTGGGTAACGACCTGACCGGCGTTTCTCATGAGCTGGTAGAGAATCGTACCTTCGGTCCGGGTTAAAAGTACCTCTTTGTTATTGCGGAAGAGCTGGCGGATTGCCGGGTTGTAGGAAAGGTTGCCGATGGTGATAAGGGTATCCCGGACGGTGCTTGCCCCGCGGCGGGTGAGGGCTTTCACCCGTGAGAGAAGTTCGAGCTGCCGGAACGGTTTCACCATGTAGTCGTCAGCGCCCCATTCGAGTCCTTTAACGATATCAGCCTCTTCGCCCCTGACGGTCAAAATCATGACCGGAATATCGGAAAACGTCCGGATTTCTTTCAGGACATCGAACCCGTTGGTATCGGGCAGGCCGAGGTCAAGGATAATGACGTCCGGGTTTTCAGCCGCCGCCAGTTCGATGCCTTTGTTGCCGAGGTGAGTATTAACGAGTTCGACGCCGGGCCACCGTATCTCGAATGCGAGGGTGATAATCTCGACTATTTCCCTGTCATCTTCGATAATGAGTACCTTCATTGGTTCACCTTCCAATCGATTGCCGTCAATATATACATTATACTACTATTCCTGAAGTCCTTGTTCAACAGGAATGGTAAAGCAGAAGACACTGCCTTTGCCCAGTTCACTTTCCACCTTGATTTGCCCTCCGTGAAGCTCGATGAAGAACTTCGAGAGCGCCAGGCCGAGACCCAGGCCGCTGAGACGGTCCCTGTCAGTTGTCCGGCGGAAATACGGCTGGAATAACCGCTTCAGGTCTTCCTCGCTGATGCCGGGACCGTTATCGGAAACCTCCACCCGGAGGTTGCGACCTTCGAGCGTTACCCTCAGGGTAATGGTTCCTCCTTCGGGGGTAAACTTGAAGGCGTTATTGAGCAGGTTGGTGACGATTTGCCTCAGGCGTCCCCGGTCGGCCTGGATGTGCGGCAGGGATTCCGGCAGAATGAATTCGAGCGTCTGCCGGTTGCTGAGTGCGACCGGTATCATGTCATTACTCAAATCGTTAAAAAATGAGAGGATATCGATTGTTTCGGTATTGAGGATGAGCATGTCCATCTCGCCCCGCGCCAGGTCGAGCAGTTCGTCGATTCTCAGGTTGAGGTTAGCCGAGCTGCGGTCGATACTCTGGACAAGTCTCATGAGGCGCTCATTATCGACCTCCTCGAGGAGAAGTTCGACGGCTGCCAGGATGGGAGTAATCGGAGTTTTCAATTCGTGGACCAGCGCCCGGGTGAATTCCACCCTTTTCTGAATCTCTTCTTCGAGGGACTGTCTGAGAACTTTTTCCTCCGCATAGAGTTTTTCCAGTTCATTCTGAGCGTGCTTTCGCTCGACAATGTCACGGGTTATGCCGACAAACCCGGTAACATTACCGTCTGCGTCTTTGATAGCGGACGGCCGTACCTCCGTAATAATTGTCGAACCGTCTTTCCGGCGGAGCCTGACTTCGAAAGGACCGGAGAAAGCAGCCCCGTCAGTGTCGGTACCGGACGCGGTAAATTGACGGCTGAATTCTTCGGACGCTTCCGTTCGTTCCGTTTCATCGAGCAGGTCGATGAGGCTGGTGCCGACAAGTTCTTCCGGACGGAAACCGGTCAACTGGAAAACGGACGGACTCATGTAGGTAATGATGACGTTCTGGTCAGTTGACCAGATGACGTCCATGACATTTTCGGAAAGGAGCCGGTACCGGGTTTCACTGGCACGGATTTCCTTCCCGGCTTCTTCGAGCGCTCCGAGCATGCCGTCAATCGTGCCGGCGACGATGCTTACTTCATCCGTGCCGGTGAGGGCGATACGGGTCGAGGTATCTCCCGTTTCAGCTATCCGGTTGACGCCGCTGATGAGCAGGGCGATGCGTGAGATAACCCGTTTCTGTATGAAGTACCAGACCAGAAATGCCGTCAGGATGCCGATACCGAGAATTGAAAAAATATAGTAACTCGATACCACTTCTCCAAGCCGGTAGGTATCACGAGGGGTTTCTATTTTCATAATGAAGGTCGGCTGGCCGAAAATATTGTCGAGCATGGTGTATCCGGCGACTGTTTCATTTCCCAGCGGCGAGATGTACTGCGTTTCTCCGGTTGCCAGCGCTGCGCTGGCATCAAGGATATCCTGCGGCAGGTCACTAGAAACCGGGTATACCAGGATAGGAAACTGAACGATTCCTGATAATTCATCGATGGTGGTTTCATTGAGCAGCCGGCAGAAAACCAGTGTTCCCCGGGCCGGCCCGTCACTATTGCTCGTCAGGACAGGCTGAGTTGAAACAAGTACCGGTTTACCGTCGATTTCCAGTATACCGGCAAATATGCTGTCGCTCTCAGGACTGATGAGGAGGGGGCTGCCGGGGCTGAAGTAGCCGAGCAGTTCATCGGAAACAGGTATCACGATATTGTTTTCGATATCGTAAGCTCTCGAGTAGACGATTATTCCGGAGAGGTCGATGTACAGAACGGTGTTCAATTTGAGGGTTGTGAAAGTTGTATCGACCATATTCGATTGAATATACTCTTCATTCCGGTCTTCGATGAACCGGTAGGTATCGTCCCATCTGGCCCAGTCCGCCGTATCGGTTTCGAGATCGGTGATGAGATAATTCAGGACACCGACAGCCTGTTCGACCTGCACTGAAGTGGTCTGCTGCTCGATGTCTTCAAGGCCTTTGATGAAGATGAACCGGGAAACTGCGTACACAAGCCCGACGCCGCAGATAAATACGGCACCGACAATCAATATTGCTTTCGAAATGAGGTTCATGACAGTTTCCTGTGAACGATTTTACCACAATTTAACAATATTATGTATATTGTAAATGAAAGACTTTACCGGCATACATTTGTTTTTCAACACTGTTTCAGTAAATCCGGCTTTCACGGTGCCTGTCTCAACAGAATTCTGTGCCGCCCGGTTGAGGTGACAACGAAACAACTCTCAGCTATAATTTCTTCATAGCGGGATGTGCTTTCGTACGATATGACCAGTCCTGCTGTCTGACAAATTGGGTGAATAAAGGATGTTTTCCATGAAGTACTGTGTCGTCATCATGGACGGGGCTGCCGGCAGGCCGCTGAAGGACCACGGCGGGTTAACCAGTCTTGAACTGGCCGTTACACCGAATCTGAATGCGATGGCGAAAACCGGCATGCTCGGTATGACCGCAACGATTCCTCAGGGCATGGAGCCTTCAAGCTCCAACGGGTGCATGTCGGTCATCGGCTATAATCCGGATACCTACAGGGTCGGCCGGGCTGCCATCGAAGCTTTGAGCCTGGGTATTCCGGTGGAAGAAGGGGATATTCTGTTTCGCTGTAATCTGGTTTCAGTAAAAAAAGGTATCATGCACGATTACAGCGCCGGGCACATTTCAACACCGGAAGCGAAAGCAATGATTCGCACTCTCAATGAAAAACTCGGCAACGAAACTGTCGAGTTCTATCCCGGCTTGAACTACCGGCATATCCTGAAAATAAAAGGGAGAGAAGATGTGCTGCTGGCGGAGTGTACGCCGCCGCATGATATTTCAGGCCGGCCGACTGAAGAATACCGTCCGAAAGGTCCGGGAAGCGAATTCCTCGACGACCTCATGAGAAAGTCGGAGGAAATCCTGAAAGATCATCCTATCAACCGGGCGAGGAGAATCGTCGGAGACCCGACTGCCGATACAATCTGGTTGTTCTGGGGCAGCGCCAGGGCTGCAGGGATGCCGTCTTTCAGAGAAAAGTACGGGTTGAAAGCCTCGGTGACCTCGGCGGTTGACGTTATCAGAGGACTGGCTACGATGCTGGACATAGAAATACTCGAGATACCGCGTGTTACCGACGGCATGGATAATGACTTTACCGGACAGGCGGAAGGCGCTTTGAAGTCGCTGGATAACAATGACCTTACCTTCATTCACGTTGAAGCGCCGGATGAAGAAGGACATGCCGGTTCAGCCGTACAGAAAGCCGAAGCTATTCACCGGATAGATGCAGAGGTAATAGGCCGGGTTATGGCGCTCGGCAGAGAAAACGTGAGCGTGCTGGTCATGCCCGACCACCCGACGCCGGTGGAAATCCGGACGCACAGCAGCGACCCGGTGCCCTTCATGCTGTGGGGCAGGGACTTCCCTGCGAACGGAGCTTCGAGGTTTACCGAAAAAGAAGCCGCAAAAACAGGCTTGTCAGTTGCGGATGCATATACTATTATGAACAGGTTGACAGGGAAAGGGCAGTAAGATATGGCACTTATCGTACGGAAATACGGGGGATCATCGGTCGCCGATGCCGAAAAAATCAAGAACGTTGCCCGGAAGATCGCCGCGGCGAAGGATGAAGGGAATCAGGTGGTAGTCGTTGTTTCCGCCATGGGCGATACGACGGATGACCTGCTGGCTCTCGCTGCGCAGGTTTCGGATAATCCGGATGCCCGTGAGCTCGATGCTCTGGTATCTACCGGTGAAATTGTCTCGGCTACACTTCTTACCATGGCTCTGAAAAACATGGGATACAAGGCAATCAGCCTTACCGGCTCCCAGGCGGGTATACACACGACCTCGATGTACCGCCAAGCCAGGATTAAAGAGGTTGATTCCCGGAGAGTGAAGCAGGAACTCGGGAAAGAGAATATCGTCATCGTTGCCGGCTTTCAGGGCGTGACCGAAGACATGGACGTCACTACTCTTGGAAGGGGAGCGTCCGACACAAGCGCCGTGGCGCTTGCAGCCAGCCTCGGGGCAGAGGTCTGCGAACGGTATACGGATGTCAGGGGCATTTACACTGCTGACCCGCGGGTCGTTCCTGAAGCGAGACCGCTGAAGGAGATCAGTTTCGAAGAAATGCTGGAACTCGCTCAATACGGCTCAATGCACTCCCGCGCGATTGAACTTGCAGAACTGTACAATATTCCGATTCTGGTTACCTCGAGCTTCGAGGATTGCCCCGGCACATTAATTCACAGAGAGGTTTCAATGGAGATTAGAAATAAAGTCAGCAGCGTTGCTTATGATCTGGATGTCGCGAAAATAATGGTTGTCGGTGTTCCTGACCAGCCCGGTATCGCCGGAGCGATTTTCGAACCGCTGGCAGCGGCCAACGTCAGCGTCGATACCATTGTCCAGAATGCGAGTATTGAGAACATTACCGACCTGACCTTCACCGTTGCTAAAAGCAACCTGAAGAAAGCCCTCGAGGTTATCGAACCGGTTGCGAAGTCGATTGGCGCCAGGGAATGCATCAGTGACTCGAAACTGGGGAAAATCAGCATCGTCGGTACCGGCATGCTGAACACGCCGGGGTACGCTTCACGCATGTTCAAGACGATGAGTGACGAGGGTATCAACATCCAGCTCATCTCGACGTCTGAAATCAGGATAACCTGTATCGTTGAGGAATCGAAGGTCAAGAACGCGGTGAAGGCGCTACACCGGGCGTTTGAGCTCGATAGAATCGACTAATCCGGCACTCCGTACCGTGAATTTTCCTGCAGCGTCAAGAGGAGGAACGTTCCTCCTCTTTTCCTTTTTGAAAAACACTGGTACAATGCGGAAAATAGTTGATACACGGAATGTATTATAATAGAATACATATCTTGTTTTAGGCTATAATTGAGAATAAGTGAAAGGGAAACTGATGTCATACCAGGAAGGTGACAAGACACGAATTAAAAGACAGCTCAGCAAACAGGCGGTAACCCTTGCCATGGAAGGTAAATGGAAAGAAGCGATTTCTGCAAACGAGAGTATCCTCGAAAATTTCCCCAATGATGCAGATACCTATAATCGAATCGGAAGAGCCCACATGGAACTCGGTGAATACTCCCGCGCCAGGCAAGCGTACGAGAGAGCGATTGAGTTCGACCCCTATAACACTATTGCCAAGAGAAACCTTCAGAGGCTGTCTCTTCTCAATGATACGGTTGCCGGGGTGGGAATAGCCACCGAGCGGGTCGACCCTCAGAGTTTTATTGAAGAAGTCGGTAAAGCGGGCGTCATCACACTCCACAAGCTTGGGGAACTCCCTGTGCTGGCGAAAACGGTTGCCGGCAGCCGGGTGGGACTGAAGGTTTCCGGCACGAGCCTGATTGCCGAAAATAACTTCGGCGAGTACCTCGGGCTGGTTGAACAGAAACAAGCACTTCGGCTTATCAGGCTGATGAACGGAGGCAACAAGTACACGGCGGCGGTAATCAGTTCGAGCGAAGAAGGAGTCAGTATCATCATCAAGGAGTCTTACCAGGACCCGTCGCAGGTTGGTATCATGTCATTTCCTCCGAGAAGCCTCGATTCCATTCGGGCTGACGTCAGTGACAGAATCGATGACCGGTTGATACGGCGGCAGCTCGAGGAAGAAAATGTTTCTTCGAGAGAATCCGGTTATGAAATTATGGGCGAAGGAATTGAAGTGCTGACCGATGATGATTCGGATGACGAGGACGAAGACAGCGAATAACAGGAGGGACAACAGCGAATGACTTTAGGCAAGACGGTACCCATAAATATAGCGGATGAGATGCGTACTTCCTATCTGGATTACGCAATGAGTGTGATTGTTTCCCGCGCTCTGCCCGACGTTCGTGACGGATTGAAGCCGGTGCAGCGCCGAATTCTCTTTGCCATGAATGACATGGGGATTCACTACAACAGTTCAACGAAGAAGAGTGCCCGTATCGTCGGCGACGTTATGGGTAAATATCACCCTCACGGAGACTCATCCATTTACGATGCAATGGTCCGTCTCGCCCAGGATTTCTCGATGCGCTATCCCCTCGTCGACGGCCAGGGAAACTTTGGCAGTCTCGATAATGACCCGCCGGCAGCCATGCGTTACACCGAAGCCCGCATGACGCAGCTTGCCGAAATGATGCTGGCTGATATCGATAAGGATACGGTTTCCTTTACCGGGAACTTCGATGAAAGTCTTCAGGAGCCGACTGTTCTGCCTTCGCGGCTGCCGAACCTGCTTCTCAACGGCGGTTCGGGTAAGATCGGAAGAGCGTCGTGTAGGGAAAGAGTGTAGGATAGGGTGTAG
>CAYSQK010000070.1:0-8466 GCA_964433075.1 uncultured Dehalococcoidales bacterium | reverse complement strand
TTCTGTTTGGTTGTGGTTGGCAGGGACGAGAATGGAGAAACTAATCAGAAATTTTAAAATCCCTCTTACTCTCCCTTTACAAAAGGGAGAAAACCTGGACATATTTCACTTCATTCGTAAAGACATCATTATCAACCAAATGCAAACAGTACCAAAAATATGGGTGCCGGCTGACCCGTTATTTCGGTTTTTCACCGATTTCGAAGACGATATTCGCGGCGCCGAGGTCGACGTAAACAATACCTTTGCCTTCAGGTGACCGGGCATCGAGCAGGATTTCAACCCCTTTGGCTGTCAGGGTATTTACCGTTTCGTTAAGGTCATCGACCAGATACATGACGTGTTGAATACCTTCCCCCTTTGTCCGGAGAAATTCCATGTGGGGAGAGTCACCTTTCAGAGGCTCGATGAGTTCGAGTTGCACGTTGCCGAGCATGGTATTACGGATATCGAATTCGGCTGCCATTTCCTTTCCGCGGAAGTACTCGATTCTGTCCGGAGGGAGGTTCAACCGGTTGAAGGGGCCTATGCCGAGAAGCGATAAGCGGTCGATCGTCTTTTCAACGTCACTGACGACTACTCCTATCTGCGTAAGTGTCCAGTTTGCCTTGGTGTTCTCCATACGTATATCCTTTCGTAATGAGTAGGTGTTTGTTTGGTATTTTACCGAATGCAGGCATTATACTGAGTGTAAGTACGAAGAAGCAAATTTGACTTTACCGTCTGAATTATGATAATTATTGACGAGGAATTACCATTGTGAGAGTTGATAAGGAGGTAATGTGATAAACAAAGTTGTCGACAGTTACGATGAGGCAGTTGCCGGGATTTTTGACGGCGCTCTTTTACTCATCGGCGGTTTCGGACCGGCTAATGGTACCCCGAGTAATTTAATACGTGCCGTCTATAAGAAGGGTGTCAAGAATCTGACCATTTGTATGAATACCCCGGGTAACGGCAGGCAGGAAATGCCGCCTAATATGCCCAGACCGAAAATCAAGACTCCACCCAATTATGATAATGGTGGATTACTGATACAGAATCATCAGGTCAAAAAAGTTATTACGGCTTTCCCCGGCACGCCAATGCCAGGGTTCCCTTCGCCGCTCCATGAGCAGCGCCTGGCCGGCACGCTCGAACTGGAAATGAACCCTCAGGGAACGATGGCGGAAAGGCTCAGGGCCTCGAGAGCAGGCATTCCCGCATTCTACACACCGACCGGCCCCGGCACCCTGCTTGGCAAGGGTAAAGAAGTCAGAGAGTTCAACGGGGTTCCCTGTTGTCTCGAGACTGCGATAAAAGGTGATTTTTCCTTAATCAGGGCACACAAGGCTGACCGCAGAGGTAACCTTGTATATCAGGGATCATCACGAAACTTCAATGGAACCATGGCCGGCGCATCGAAGGTCACCATCGCTGAAGTCGACTATCTTGTCGAAGTCGGAGATATCGATCCTGAATGTGTTGCAACGCCGGGTGTTTTTGTTGACATCGTGGTTGTGAGAAAAAATCCTGCGGAGGGAATTTAAAATGCCGGAAAAACTTGATGATCAAACTATGGCGCTACGTGTAGCGAAAGAATTCGAGGATGGACAGGTCGTTAATCTTGGTTTTGGCATACCGACCCTGGCTTCGAACTTCATCCCTGAGGGGAAAGAAGTTGTATTCCATGCCGAAAACGGACTGATGGGGTTCGGCCGTGCAGCCCTCACCGAAGAAGAACAGGATTTTCATCTGGTTAATGCTTCCGGGCAAATGGTTACCCGTTTACCCGGCATGTGTTTCTTCGAGCACTCCATGTCATTCGAAATGATTCGGGGAAGACACATCGATATGTGTATCCTCGGTGGTCTCCAGGTATCGGAAAAAGGCGACCTGGCCAACTGGCTGATACCCGGCAGAGAACCGGGAAGCGTCGGCGGTGCCATGGATCTGGCTTTCGGTGCCGCAAAACTGGTCGTCGTGATGACTCATGTTGCCAAAGACGGGTCGTTTAAACTTGTTAATAAATGTTCATATGAATTGACGGCTCCTCATTGTGTTAACAAAATCATCACCGATTGTGCTGTCGTTTCGATTACTCCGGAAGGCATGGTACTCGATGAAGTGGCTCCGGGCTGGACGCCTGAAGATGTTCAGGCGATTACCGAACCGAAGCTCATTATTAAGGGTGAAGTGCCGGTAATGGCATTCTAATTCGGACAGAGAAATGAATATATTGCCACCTTGTTGAAAGGTGGCAATATTTTTTCCAGTCTCTCCGGGATATGACCGAACCGATTAGACAAAACACTGGTGAAAGAGTATATTCAACAATACAATAACCCGTGTTTTACAAAAGAAAGCAAAGGAATAACAGGAGGAAATTTGATGAAACTGAAAGACAGGGTTGCTATCATTGTCGGTGGCGGCAGCGGTATCGGCAGGGCATCGGCACGGCTCCTTGCCAGTGAAGGTGCGACACTCATGTTATGCGACTGGGTGAAGGAAAGCGTCGATGAGGTTGCGAAAGAGTTGAGAGCCAAAGGGACTGAGGTTTCAACCTTTCACATGGATATGACAAAAGAAGAAGACTGTATCCGAATGGCGAAAGCGACCATCGAAAAATACGGGAAAATCGATATTCTGTGCAACATCGCCGGCGGTTCGATGGGGGCGGGAATACGTGACGGACTGCAGCCGTTCCTTGAGCAGGATAAAAAAATGTGGGACCACATGATAGACATCAATCTGAATGGTCCGCGCAACTGCACCCATGCTGTTCTTCCCTACATGATTGAAAGAAAATATGGGAAGATTGTCAGCTTTGCGTCGATAGCCGCCATAACCGGTATGCAGGGCGGCACGGATTATGCGGCGGCGAAAGCCGGCGTTATCGCCATGATGAGAAATATCGCTATCGAGATGTCTCCCTACGGCATTTGCGCGAATACCATTACCCCAAGCGGCACAAACAGTGAACGTATTCGTAAATATATGCTGAAAGATCAGAACGAACAACAGCAGCAGCGGTCGATAAGCATGTTTGCCGAACCGGAAGACCTGGCTGAATCAGTGCTGTTGCTGGTATCCAGCGCTTCCGACCATATCAGCGGACAGAACTTCATCTACGGCGTTCCTGCCGTTGGTGGTCCTCCGCCGAAACAGTAATCAACGGAAAAAGTGTAATGAGAAGAGGGAAGTAATCACTTCCCTCTTTTTTATTGACGCCTGAACTTGTTTTTCAGCTCTTCGATTTCGCGCTGTTTCTGCATTTCTTCCATGTACTGTTTTTCGTCTTCCTGCTGCTTCCTCTGTTCCTCCAGAATCTTCTGGAATCCCTCTTCACTCAGCGGTTCGCAGGAAATCAGCGCATCGTTCTCGACGACAATCGAATATAGTGCTTTGCATTTCCAGCATTTGTACGGTCCGGAATACCTGACATCTGCGAGCGACATGCTTCCCTCGGTTTCGCATCCCGGACACGTTATTTTCATTATCATGGTTAGTGTTCCTCCTGTTATGGTGTGATGATGGTACCCTGATTATGACAGCGAATTACGTACAAGGCAAATATGAACAGGGGTACTCCGGGAACTAACATATCCGCGGGAGGAGTTCTCCGCTCAGCATGTCCAGAATTCTCGACGTGCCGAAGGGAGTTTTTAGTACCACTCTCTCCGGATGTTCCCGGCAAACCCGGCCGATTATTACCGCGTTTTTTCCGTACCTGTTATTTGTCATGGCTGCTAAAACGGCATCAGCGCAGTGTGAATCCACAATCACGACCAGTTTACCTTCGTTGGCAACATAGAGCGGGTCAAGCCCGAGCAATTCACAGGCCCCCCGGACTTCTTCCCGTACAGGAATCTGTTGTTCCATGATTTCCATGCCGACTCCCGACTGACGGGCAATTTCATTCAGGGTTGTCGCAATTCCTCCGCGGGTCGGGTCGCGAAAACAACTGACAGTGTGGGTCACGGTAAGAATGTCCTGTACAAGCCCGTTTAACGGTGCGCAATCGCTTTCGAGGGTGGTTGAAAAGTGCAGGCCTTCACGCTGGCACATGATGGCCATGCCGTGGTCACCAAGTGTGCCGCTTGAAATAATAACATCACCCGGTTTTGCCGCTGAGCCGGATACCGATACTCCTTCAGGGATAATGCCGATGCCGGCAGTGTTGATAAAAAGCATATCGGCATCGCCGCGGTTGACGACCTTTGTGTCACCGGTGACGATGCTGACCCCGGCTTCCGCGGCAGTCGCGGCGATTGATTGAAGAACATCTTCAAGTACTGAAACCGAAAGCCCTTCTTCGATGATAAGGGAAAGGCTCAGGTATTTTGGTACCGCTCCGCTTGTCGAAAGGTCATTGACCGTGCCGCACACCGCAAGTTTGCCGATATTTCCGCCGGGAAAAAACAAGGGGCTGATAACGTAACTATCAGTGGTAAATGCTACTTTTTGACCGCTGAAATCCAGTACCGCCGAATCATCCATTCGCTCAAGGGTGGGGTTCGAAATCGACGGTACGATGTATTTGTTTATCAGGTCGTGGCTCAGTTTACCACCGCTGCCGTGAGCCAGCAGGATTTTATCATTCATAGGTGTCTCCATACAGATAATACGTCGAACAACTACCTTCGGAAGAAACCATGCAGGGCCCGACCGGATGTTCAGGCGTGCAGGTATTCCTGAATAACGGACAATCGAGGGGCGTATTGACGCCGCGAAGAATGCTGCCGCACAAACACCCTTTGTGTTCGACAACCGGAGCCGGGTCAATTGTGAAATGCTCCATAGCGTCGAACCGGCTGTAGCGGTCTCTCAACTTAAGCCCGCTCGACGGGACGATGCCGATACCTCTCCAGTCAGCATCTGCCGGTTCAAAAACGGTCTCCATTATGCGGACGGCATGGATGTTGCCGCCAGGTTTAACACCCCGGCGATAGGCGATTTCTACTTTGTAGTCTTCCTGTTCTATCTGCTCTATTAACTGAGCAATGCAGAGGAGAATATCGACGGGTTCGAACCCCGATATCGAGCAGGCAATATGATAATCATCTGCCAGAAATTGATACGGCTCCGAACCGGTGATAACACTGACATGACCGGGGCAGACAATCCCGTTCAGCCTGACTTCGCCCAGTTCGAGAATTGATTTCATGATGGGGGGGCTGAGTTTGCTGAGGCAAAGAACGTAAAAATTATCGACCTTTTCCTGTTCAGCCTGGAGTATGCCGGCGGCGATTGTCGGGGAAGTGGTTTCAAAACCGATGCCGATAAATATTACCTCTTTATCGGGGTTGCTGCGGGCAATGCTGATGGCGTCCATTATGGAATAAACGACCCGGACGTCACATCCTTCAGCTTTGGCTATCTGCAGACTGGAATAACTGCCCGGTACCCGTATCATGTCGCCGAAGCTGGTGACGATGACATTCGGGAGGTGGGCGAGGGCGATTGCCTTATCGAGGTCAGCGTTCGATGTGACACAGACAGGGCAGCCGGGACCGGAAAGCATCTCTATGGTATCCGGTAAAAGCTGTCTGATGCCGTACTTGAAGATGCTGACCGTGTGTCCGCCGCAGAATTCCATCAGCCTTGCCGTTTTTTTTGAACGGCTGTGAATTCGTTCGACAAGGGCATGGACCAGCTCCGGTTGCCGGAATTCATCTATATATTTCATGGCTGCATTAACGATTCTTCCGCATCAGCCATTTCCAGCAGCAGTTTCATCGTTTCTTCAGCTTCTTCAGAATCGATAATGCTGATGGAATACCCTGTGTGAATCAGAACGTAATCACCCTTCTGCACTTCAGGGGTAAGCTGGATACTGATATTTCTTTGAATGCCGCCTATTTCAACTTCGGCATTGAATCCGTCTACTGACTTTACCAGTGCGGGAATTGCCAGACACATGGGACACCTCCCTCCCTTATCGTGAAAAACCGGCGATAACAGCTTGCCCCAGCGAAATGCCGCCATCATTGGCAGGAACCTGCCGGTGCGTATATACATTGAACCCGGCGAGCCTGAGTCTGCTGACCGTATTCGTCAACAACAGGCGATTCTGGAACACGCCTCCGCTGAGCACCACATCCTTAATCCCGGTGTTTTCCGCAATGATTTTACATAATACAAAGATAATTGCGACTGCCGTGTTATGGAACTTTGACGCTATTGTAGCTTTTTCTATTCCTTCGTGTAAATCCGCTATAATACCGGAAAATATTTCCTGCAGATTGATGATATTGATACCGTTCAGATTACCCAAGGTAAACGGGTAATTGCCCGATGTATCCCTGGCTCTGCCGGCGAGCATTTCCAGATCAACTGCCGCCTGGGCTTCGTAATCGATTTCCATTCTCAATCCCAGGAGTGCTGAAACGGCGTCGAACAGCCTTCCGCAGCTCGATGTGAGCGGGGAGTTTATCTTCTTTTCGATTTGCTCTCTGATAATGTGTACTTCTTCTGAGTTCACTTTCGGCATTAATGTCAGGAACGAGTCAAGGTCTGCTTCTCCGAAGAGAGAATAGAGATAGCCGATGGCAATACGGTACGGTTTTTTTGTGGCCGCATCTCCTCCGGGAAGCGGAAGATATTCGAAGTGTCCGAGTCTGGTGAACGATGTCAGGTCAGCCACCATGAATTCACTGCCCCAGATGTTGCCGTCGGTTCCGTAGCCTGTCCCGTCAAATGAAACCCCGATAACCGAACCGGTGAGGCCATTATCAGCCATGCAGCCGGCGATATGGGCATGGTGGTGCTGGACAGGTTTCAGGATTACCCCGGGATTTTGCCCGGCAAGCTGATGAGCGAATTTTGTCGAGAGGTAGTCGGGATGCAGGTCGCAGGCGATTATCTCAGGGTTGATACGGAACAGTTTTCTGTACAAAGAAACGGTCGTTTCATAATGGTCGAGCGTTTCAAGGTTTTCCATATCGCCGATGTGCTGGCTGACGAAGGCGTATTCGTCTCTCGTCAGGGTAAAACTGTTTTTCAATTCCGCTCCGCAGGCAAGGACAGACGGCATGCGGGAGGTCAGTTTAACCGGATACGGGGCGAAGCCTCTGGCTCTGCGAATCATTTGCGGCGTTTTATTCTGAACAACCATGACGCTGTCATCGTACCGCGAATAAATGTTTCTGTTATGCATCAGGAAGAAGTCGGCAATACCGGCAAGCCGTGTCAGCGCTTCGTCATTATCTTTTGCAATCGGTTCTTCTGAAAGGTTTCCGCTCGTCATGACCAGCGGAATACCTGCATCGTTCATAAGAAGATGGTGCAGGGGAGTGTACGGGAGCATTATTCCCAGATACAGGTTATTCGGAGCAACCCCGGGGCAAACTGTGTGCTGGTTCCATTTGACCAGCACGATGGGAGCACCGGGAGATACGAGGAGTGCCTCTTCTTCCTTCGTTATCTCGCAAAAGGTTCTGGCTGCTTCCACTGACGGGACCATGACGGCAAACGGTTTTGACGGACGGTGTTTTCTCTGCCGAAGGGTGGTAACCGCCTGCTCTGAGGTTGCATCGCAGGCAAGGAGGAACCCTCCCAGTCCTTTTATGGCGACGATGCTGCCGTTTTGTAATAAGGCCGCTGTTTTGGAACAAGGATTATCCTTCTCGATTACACGTCCGGCCGGGTCAGTCAGTGTTAATGCAGGGCCGCAAGAGGGACAGGCATTCGGCTGGGCGTGGAAACGCCGGTCAAGAGGGTTATCGTACTCGCTGCGACAGGCCTCACACATTGTGAACTCCTTCATGGTGGTGAGAGGCCGGTCATATGGAATATCTTCTATAATCGTGAATCGCGGGCCGCAATTGGTACAATTGGTAAAAGGGTAGCGGTACCGTCTGTTGGAGGCGTCGAAGATGTCCTGGACGCAATCAGGGCAGGTGGCGATATCCGGTGAGATAAGCTGGTATTCGCCCGGTTCCGGAACACTTTCGCGTATTTCAAACGAAGAGTAGCCTTTTTCCGGCAGGCGGGTAACGGCCATGTCTTCGATGACGGCGCGGGGAGGTTTACATAAAGATACATCACGGATAAAGCTGTCGATGGTTGTTGAATTGCCCTCGACTTCTATCAGAACATTCTTCGATGTGTTACAAACCCAGCCGGTAAGGCCGTGGTGTTCAGCAAGACGGTAGATAAAAGGTCTGAATCCAACTCCCTGCACAACCCCGCGAACAGTGATGAATGCCGTTTCACGTTTCGGTGTTTCTGTCATAACATTTGGCTTTTCGTGTCTGAATGGCGCGCCCAGGGGGATTCGAACCCACGACACCTGGTTCCGAAGACCAGTGCTCTATCCACTGAGCTATGGGCGCTTTCAATCTATTTAATTATAGCATACGGGAGTTTTTCTCAGCGTGTAATAATAGAAAAAATAGAAAGCAGCATTTGATACAAAAGCTGCTTGTTCTGATGGGGTGAGTGGAGGGATTTGAACCCTCGATCTTCAGGGCCACAACCTGACGC
>CAYSQK010000069.1:0-8521 GCA_964433075.1 uncultured Dehalococcoidales bacterium | reverse complement strand
TACCTGATGGAGAAGTTCAAGGGAGACAAGCGGCTGGCGATGTTTCTTGCTCCTATATCGCCGTTCCTCGATCCCGGATGTCTGGGGTACGAACAGCCGGAGAAATACGGGTACAAGGTGCTTTTCCGCGATGTCGAACAGTTCCGGCAGGGACTGGCGGCACCGAGCTGGAAGTATTCACTCGATTACGAGACCGAGTGGATGACCCGTGACGAGATTGCCGAAAGCGGGTATGAAGCCATTCTCAGGCTTGTGAAACTGAAGGCGAAATACGGGATACTGCCACCGGACCTGGCCGAGGTGGGAATCAGGCGTATCGAAGAAGCCCGGAACATGATGCGGAAAATCGATGAAGTGCTGGCCGGGGACAACGTTGAAGAAGAGCTTGCGAAGCTGAAACCGGAAGTCGACCGAATCAATGCGTTTCCTGTCAGCGAAAAGATTCACCTGGAGTTACCCATGGGGAAAGAGAAACTGCGTTTCTGGAACTCATTCTGGACACTCGTTACGGGGAGAGGGTAGAAACGGGGTAACGATGATGGCGGAGGGGGTGGGATTCGAACCCACGGTTACCTTGCGATAACAGCGGTTTTCAAGACCGCCTCCTTAGGCCTCTCGGACACCCCTCCCGGATATAAATTCTACCCTAAAACAGGCTGTGAAAGCAAAGATTATTTTATAATATACATATCAGTTTTCTCAATATTTCATTAACAATGCGGTAGTATGGTGGAAATCAAAATGAATACGATTGAAAATAGTAGGAAGAACACAGCAATCGTCACCGGAGGAGCCGGGTTCATCGGCTCTCATCTGGCCACCTCTCTTGCTGAGCGGGGATACCACGTCATCATTATCGATGATCTTTCATCCGGCAAAGAAGAAAACATCAGCGCTCTCGTGAAGGCAGGGAGAGCCGAATTTGCCAGGGGAAGCATTACCGATGAAGGGCTGCTCAGCAAAACATTCGACAATGCCCGGTACGTATTTCACCTGGCTGCCATGGCCAGTGTCCCGCTCAGCGTGGAGGAACCCATGGCGTGCCATGAAATCAATGCCACAGGGACGCTGAAAGTACTGAAAGCTGCCAGGGATACCGGGGTTCGGAAGGTTGTCTCCATATCGTCGTGCGCAATATACGGGGATACCGACACTGTCCCGATTCAGGAAACTACCCTGCCGAAACCTCAGTCACCTTACGCAGTATCGAAACTTACCGGTGAGCAGTACTGCCGTGTTTTCAACAGCCTGTACAATCTGGCGACGGTGAGCATCAGATTTTTCAATATTTACGGTCCGGGACAGAATCCCGATTCTCAGTATTCAGCTGTTATCCCCCTTTTCATCAAGCGGGTTCTTGCGGGGAATCCTCCGGTTATTCTCGGCGACGGCGAGCAGACGAGGGATTTCATCTTTGTGAAGGATGCGGTCGAGGCCTGCATCCTGGCGGCTGAAACTGATGCCACCGGTGAGTATAATGTTGGAAGCGGCATAAGCACGACCGTCAATGAGCTGGCCGGTCATATCATCAGGCTGTCAGGCAGGGACGTGAAACCCGAGTACCGAGAGGAACGACCGGGTGATATCCGGTACAGCTATGCTGATATATCACGATTGAAAAAAATCGGTTTTACGCTTCGCTATCCCCTCGAAGAAGGTTTGAAACAGGTCTTCGAATCGATGAAGCAGTAGAAGCAGAAAATCGACCGGTTTTCTCCACTGTGCATTCCCGGCATGCTCCATTTTGGATATGAGTTCATATTCGAAATAGATGAGTGTTGCTAAAGAAACGGTGGTGTGCAATACTAAATTCAGGTACATGAAAAAATTAACAGAAAAGGACGTTTCCAGTGAGTAAACTGAAAATATCACCGGGTCTTTTGACCGGCATTCTGGTGGCGCTCTCCAGTTTCGCTGCTTTTGGTATCAGGGTTTTTCTTTCCTACGGAGAAATATTCAAAGGCGACTGGATAAAGTACGCCAGTGCCGATGCCTATTTCTTTATGAGACTAGTCGATGTTACGGCGGTCAATTTTCCGAATCTGACGGCGTTCGACCCGTTTAACACGTTCCCGGGCGGAAATGCCGTTGCCGGCACCAACATGTTCGTCAGAATGATGGCAGGTATTGCCAGTCTGTTCGGTATCATTAACCCTGACCAGAGAGTCGTCGATATCGTCGGTGTTTTCACACCGGCGGTGCTGGGGGCGTTGACGGTGGTCATCATTTTCTTCATCGGCCGGGCGATTTTCGGACGCTGGGGCGGGATTCTGTCAGCTCTGATGGCAGCTCTTTTACCGGGTGAGTTTCTTTCCCGAACCAAACTCGGTTTTACCGATTACCACTGCTTTGAAATATTCCTGACTTCGCTTTTCATCCTGTTCATCATTCTCGCCATGAAAGCTGCGAAAAACAACGATCTGCATTTCGCCGATATACTCAAAAGGAACTGGAAATCGCTACGAAACCCTGTTATTTACAGCGTGCTTGGCGGGTTGACCTTTGCCATTTACGCAATGACGTGGACCGGTTCACCGCTGTTCCTGTTCGTTGTGTTTACCTTCTTCGTTGTTCAATTCATTATCGATCATATGAAACGGCGAAATGCCGATTACCTGACAGTTACCGGAGCGCTGACGTTTTTTGTCGCGCTGCTCGTACTGCTCCCCTCACCGGTGGGGATTGTGGTAAAAGGGGCGTTATCAATCGGAATCATTGCATTTATCGGGCTTGGCGGGCTGTCTCGTCTTTTTGCGGCACGAAATCTGAAACCAGTACTATATCCTGCGGCAGTGGTGATAGTCGGGCTGGCAGGATTCGGCCTGTTCTACCTTGTTTTCCGGAATGCGGCCGTTACCATGCTGAATTCGTTTGTCATATTCAATCCGACAGGAGCGTCTCTGACGACCATCGAAATGCAGCCGCTCATCAGCGGAACCTACGGCCATCCCCTGACAATCGTCTGGAACAATTACAACACCACTTTTTTCCTGGCGTTCATTGCGATGGCACTTCTTGTTTATGAGTTCATCAAAAACGGCGAGAGCGGCAAGACGATGCTGCTTGTCTGGAGCATCATCATTCTGATATCGAACCTCGCTCAGCGCCGTTTCGGTTACTATTACGGGGTTAATGTCGCCCTGCTCGTCGGGTACCTCTCCTGGACGGTTATCGACTTCGCCCGGTCGAGAATCTTCACTGAAAAGCTGAAACAGGCCATGGTGAGGGCGAAAGATGCAAAAACGAAAATGCTTCGTAAAAAACAGAAACAGTCTTTCGTCGCGCCGTACTTCATGATGGTATTAGTTGTCGTCATCGTCTTTTTCACTGCCTACTGGTGGAGCATACCGGCTTCTGTGGAGGCGGCACGGTCCGCCCCTTACGCACCGAGCGATGCCTGGTATACGGTGCTCGACTGGATGAGAGAGAATACTCCCGAACCGCTGGAAGATGCCGAAGAATACTACAAGCTGCATGAAAACAACAATTACTGGCCGTATTCGTCAATTCTTTCGAATAATCCGGAGGCGGCCAAAGACCCGGCTCTGTATGAAGCCCTCGATGTTTACTATCCCTACCCTGAGTCGGCCTACGGTGTTCTTTCCTGGTGGGATTACGGGTACTGGATTGCCCGCATCGGACACCGTATCCCGGTGGCAAATCCCGGTCAGGACCCACGGGCTATCAAGGACGTTGCCGAATTCTTCCTGGCGAAAGATGAAGCGTCTGCCAATGCTGTTGTCGACAGGCTCGATACGGACTACATAATCATCGATTACTCGACCGCTTATGTCGAACCGAGTACCGGCGGCGGGAAATTCTGGGCGGTCATCACCTGGGCAAGCCAGAATGTGACCGATTACTTCGATGCTTTCCTTGTCCCGACTCAAGAATCCGGTCAGTATCAGCAGCAGGTCCTTTATTACCCGGAATACTATCAGTCGATGGCGGTGAGAATGTATAATTTTAACTGCGAAGCATACACACCGACAGAGGTTCTGGTAATCGGGTATGTTGAACAAAAGGATGATAACGGCAACACGTACAAGGTAGTGAACGAAGCTGAGCAATTCACCACCTATGAAGAAGCCAAGGATTTTCTGGATTCGAAGGAAGAAGGAAACTACCGTATTGTCGGAGGGCATCCAATGATATCATGCGTGCCTCTGGAGGCTTTGGAGGATTACGAGGTTGCCTATGAATCTCCTCAGGGGTACCAGTTAACGTCGGGAAATCTCACTGCGGAAGTGAAAGTTTTTAAATATAACAATTAAAGCCTGAGTATAAAAGAAAAAAGGACGGCTTCCGGCCGTCCTTTTTTGATTCTTTCTCCACTGCCTACCGGATGACGTCAGTCTTCATGAAGTCCTGAAGCACGTCCGGTACCTTTACTGAACCATCAGCCTGCTGATAATTCTCCAGTATGCTTATCATAACCCTCGGGAGAGCGAGACCGGAGCCGTTCAGTGTATGAACGTAACGAGGCTTGGCATCGGTTTCGGGTCGATACCGGATATTGGAGCGCCGAGCCTGGAAATCGCCGCAGTTGGAGCATGAACTGACTTCAAGCCATTCTCCGCAACCGGGCGCCCACATTTCGAGGTCAAAGGATTTTGTCGAACTGAATCCGATATCGCCGGTACATATCTGGACGACCCGATAGGGAAGGTCGAGCCGGCGGCAGACATCTTCAGCGTCGTTGACCAGTTTAACGAGTTCATCGTTTGAGTTTTCAGGCTCGCAGAATTTGTACATTTCAACCTTATCGAACTGGTGTCCCCGCTTGATACCACGGGTGTCTTTTCCGGCCGACATCTTTTCCCGCCTGAAACAGGCGGTGTAGGCGGCATAGTGGAGCGGTAAATCCTTCGCCGAGAGAATTTCATCACGATGGAGATTCGTAATCGGTATTTCGGCAGTACCGACGAACCAGACATCATCTTCAGCGTCGTGGTAAATGTTATCAGCAAACTTGGGAAGCTGCCCTGCCCCGTACATACATTCCTTCTTGACCATGTAGGGCGGGTATATCTCTTTATAACCGTGATCGCAGGTATGAAGGTCAAGCATGAAAGCGATGACGGCTCTCTGCAAACGGGCACCAAGCCCTTTTAAAACATAGAACCGGCTGCCGGACAGTTTAACCCCTCTTTCGAAATCGATTATCCCGAGACTTTCCCCGATCTCCCAGTGCGGTTTCGGGATGAAGCCGAATGTTTTTGGTTCTTTCCAGGTTCTGACCACTCTGTTCTCGGTATCGTCTTTTCCGAGCGGCACATCGGGTTGAGGAATATTCGGTATTTGAAGAAGCAGTTCTTCAAGTTTGCTGTCCAGCACTCTTACCTCTTCCTCGAGGGTATTAATGACTTTTCGAAGTTCACGGCCTTCTTCAACGGCGGCTTCATCCTGATTTCTTTGACGGGAGGATTCTTTGCGCCGGCGTCTCATATCTTCAAGTTCGGAAACCTTAATGCGTCTCTGTTCATCGAGTTCAAGGACAGCATCAACCGGTGCGGTATCATGCCGGGAACTCACTGCCTGTCTCACAATGTCAGCGTTTTCACGAATGAATTTCAGGTCCAGCATTTTATTTACCTCCGTTATTATTCAGGATATTACATGTTCCTATCGAAAAAAGCCGGTACAGGAAGTTTCCTGGTACGGCTTTAACGTTTTTCGAGTTTTGTTACCGGGAAACTAGTCCCTGTCCCTCAGTTGAGGGAACAGGATGACCTCCCGGATAGACTGCCTGTTCGTCAGCAGCATGACAAGACGGTCGATGCCGATACCAAGCCCGCCGGTCGGCGGCATACCGTACTCGAGGGCGGTCAGATAGTCTTCGTCGATGGACCATTTTTCTTCATCGGACTCTTTCCGTTCCTTAATCTGCTCTTCGAAACGCTGCCGCTGTAAAATCGGGTCATTCAATTCCGAGTACGCATTATCGACTTCGAGCCCGGCGATAACTGCCTGGAATCGTTCGACAACCCGTTCCTCACCCGGTTTGTTTTTCGCAAGCGGCGACATTGACACAGGATAATCGTAAAGTATTGTCGGCTGTATAAGTTTCGGTCTGACGCAGGTCTTTTGAAGCTCGTCAACCAGTTTCGCCCAGTTTTTATTCGGGTCAACCTCCAAATCCATCGAACGCATCTTGATGGCGAGGTCAGTGACCGTCGGATATTTCGCAAAGTCGATGCCGCTGTATTCTTTTATGGCGTCCCGCAGGGTAATACGCTGCCAGGGCGGAGTAAGGCTTATTTTGTTACCGTCGAACTCGATTTCATCAGTACCGAGGACCTGCCGGCTGACCTGGCAAATCAAATCTTCCTGCATTTTCATGACGTCCCGGTAATCGGCATACGCTTCATACGTCTCAATCATGGTAAATTCAGGATTATGGGTTGTCGATATCCCTTCATTACGGAAAACACGGCCGATTTCGTAGACCTTATCGAATCCACCGACAATAAGTCTTTTCAGGTGGAGCTCCAGGGCTATTCTCAGGTAGAAATCCTGGTCGAGCGCGTTGTGGTGCGTGATAAAGGGGGCAGCCAGCGCTCCGCCTGCCGAAGGATGCAGCACCGGCGTTTCCACCTCGAGAAAATCGCGTTCGTCGAGGAACCGTCTGACTGCTGAAATGATACGGCTTCTAACCTTGAACATCTCTTTCACGTCGTTATTCGAAATCAGGTCAACGTATCGCTGGCGATACCTGACCTCAACATCGCTGACTCCGTGCCATTTGTCCGGCAGCGGCAGGAGAGACTTTGACAACAGCGTCCAGTTTTCTACTTTAACGGTCGGTTCCCCGGTCCTTGTTCTGGCGATGGCGCCCTCGATGCCAATAAAATCGCCGATATCGAGATCCTTAAACATCTGCAGGCGGGTTTCTTCCATTTCTTTGATATTCGTAAAAAGAAGCTGTATCTTGCCCGAGCTGTCCCGGATGTCCATAAAAGCGCTTTTGCCCATCGAGCGGTTGGCCATAATGCGTCCGGCAACCTGTACCCTGTCTTCCTGCGTTTCTCCCCCTTCTATCCGGGTCAGCAGGTCTGCTGCCTGCCGGGCGGTGTGTGTCCTCGGATACCTGTTAGGATAGGGGTCGATGCCTGCATGACGAAGGCGGGTTACTTTATCCAGTCTTTCCTGTGAAATCAATTCAAGTCTTGATGCCATTTTTCTCTTCTTCAGTCAACCTTTTCTTCTTCTTTTTTACTCTTGATTCTCTCCAGAATTTCAAAGATGATTCCGATAATCAGGCCGGCACCGCCGACGATACCGATTCCCTGAATATACCAGGTGTCAGCGTACTGGGGAATGTAACTCGATGCTACACGGTAGAGTGCCAGGCTTGCCAGAACGAATCCCAGTCCGAATCCCAGCAGAGCACCATTCATCAATGCGGTATTTCTCATACGTTAATCCTCCTCAATTCCTGATGCGGATACTTTATGGTAGGCTGTTTTTCAAAGGTAGTCAAGAAGAATGACTTGAAAAGCGAAGTTATCCAGCCGGAAACACAACGCATGTTGCCATGATACTTCACGTAATCAAAAAAGGGCAGGCTGTTCAGATTGGACCGAGGGAATATTTGCGGAAGTATTACCCGGTTATTTTTACGCTACAGGGGCTGAGATTCAAGCCCCTCTTCCTGTAAGAGCAGCCTGGCTCTTCAGGTTATCAAGCCAGGCGACCGACTTTAGTTCTCTTTCGAGGGTATACCGGATGTATCCGCGTAATATCCTTTCCAGTTCTTCGGAAAGCTCGCGAGGCACTTTCAACCGTAAGGCGGTTTCGCAGGTGTTATTCTGAAAAAACCGTAATACTTTCAGCGCATTCACCGAAAGAGAATAGAGTCCGGAATTACTCCGGTAACTGCACTCAGGGCAGAGAACACCGCCGGCAGCCGGACTGAATGCATTAGGGACCGGTTCCAGTACCTTGCGACAACCGACGCACTGCTGCAACTGGGGACGGTAACCGACTTCAGTTAACAGGTGTATTTCGAAGTAGCGGAGCAGCAGTTCGATATCAGGAGTATCACAGAGATTTTTCAGAGTATTCAGGAGGAGATGGAATATTTCGGGGTCTTCGGCATGTTCCGGTGTAAACTGATTGACCAGTTCGATGACGTACAGAGCAAAAGACATGAGACGGAAATCGGTTTTTAGCGGCAGGAAACTGTCAATCGTTTGGCATCCGGTAATCGCATCAATGCTTTTACCTCTGGCGAAGGAAACCCGGCTGTGAGTCAGCAGTTCGAGATGCCCGGCCATCCGGCTTTTCGTCTTTCTGAGGCTTTTAGCAAACCCCTGGATTTTTCCAAGTTCGGGCGTGTAGAAGGTGAGGATAGTATCTGCCTCTCCCAGCTTCGTTTTTTTTATGATGATTGCGTCAGTCTGATACGTACGGGGACTCGTCATGGTACCTGTTCCGCTTTCGTTGTACTCCTGCGCTCTTCCGGCGGAAAAAAACTGTTATCCCGGCGTTCCGGGTTTCAGATGAAATATCCTCTTAC